>JANMFB010000263.1:0-4840 GCA_031377605.1 Ferruginibacter sp. | reverse complement strand
TGTAAATTTTCCATTATCATCATCGCTGTATATATTTACTGCTGTACCAAAATCAATTGTGCCAGCAATTAATCTTGCTCTTACTGTATCTAATTTCTCGAACCCCTCTTTTAATTCAATATTTGTAACCTCAGGTATTTTAATAATGTGTCTCACCAATGCATCTTCCCCATTCCTACTCACTTGTTGCAAAATATGATACCCAAATTTTGTTTTAAATACATTGGAAATCTGACCATCCTTTAAAGTAAATGCTTTTGACAAAAAAGTAGGATCTATATCTTTTTGGTTTCTGTTTACTTCCATTTGTCCAAAACGCTCTTTGGCTCCTGGTTCATCAGAGTATTTTGCTGCCGCTTTTTTAAAATCTAATTTGCCTGACTCAATTTCTTTTTTGTAACCTGCGAGTAGTTCTTTACAATACTCTTCTGCATCTCTACTTGCTTTGGGGAAAGATATTATTTGTCCTATTTCTACTTCTGTTTCATATAACGGAAGGCTATCTGTAGGAACTTTAGCGAAATAGTTTTTTACTTCAAAAGGAGTTATACGAATATCACCTACAATTTTGTTGCGCATAGCAGTTGCTAGCTTTTGATCTCTAATTGGATCCCGCATATCTTCTTTTAGCTGATAAATTGTTTTACCAGCAATTTTCTCCAACTCATCTTTACTTCCAAATTGATTAATGTAAAGGCGTATTTTATTATCTACATCTGTTTCTACATCCTCATCAGATACTGGCAACGAATCTTTTTCTGCTTGCAATACCAATGTTTTTGTGCCCATCAAATCTTGCAAAATAAAACATTTTCCATTTTCAGGTACCTCTACTCCCTGGCGTTGCATATCTAATATCCTGTCATCCACATCGCTCCTTAGTATAAGCTTATTGCCTATAACCCCTATTACTTTTTCTACCGTTAATTTGTTAGGTTGTGCAAAAGACGCTATACCTATAAAAGCAAAAAAGCTGGCAAGTAAAATTCTTTTCTTCATGTGTAAGTGTATATTTTTTATAGCTACTATAGTTGCTTTAAAATTATTGATATTCAAAGTTAAGTCTAGCAGGCTTTTTATTAGTTATTAAATACTCATTTAACAAAAAATTGCAGCAGTTATTAGCTGCCGCAATTGTAATTATTTAGTTAGGCCTATTAAAGTGTACGTTTAATTTCTACCTCTTCAAACGCTTCTACGATATCGCCCACTTTTATGTCGTTGTAGTTCTTTATAACCAAACCACATTCCATACCTGATGATACTTCTTTTGCATCGTCTCTAAAACGCTTCAAACTTGATAACTCTCCAGTAAATATTACGATACCTTCTCTTACCAATCTTATCTTGCTGTTTCTTGCCATTTTACCATCCAATACTATACAACCAGCCACTGTTGCTTTATCAAACTTGTAAGATTCTTTAATTTCAACATTGCCCAATATTTTCTCTTCTACTGTTGGCTCCAGCATACCTTCCATGGCACTCTTAATTTCTTCAATGGCATTGTAGATAATAGAATACATTTTTATTTCAATAGCTTCATTTTCTG
The DNA here is from genome assembly GCA_031377605.1 of Ferruginibacter sp. GTDB lineage: Bacteria > Bacteroidota > Bacteroidia > Chitinophagales > Chitinophagaceae > Ferruginibacter. Next base: position 3,288 of record JANMFB010000263.1, on the reverse strand, counting down.
CTAGCCTTGCAGCCTGCATACTAGGACGCACATTGAAACCAATGATAATGGCATCGGAACCTGCAGCCAAGTTTACATCATTTTCTGTAATGGCACCTACTGCTTTGTGTATTACTTTTATTACAATCTCTTCTGTACTTAATTTTTGTAATGAGTCACTCAATGCTTCTACAGATCCATCCACATCACCTTTGATAATTACATTCAATTCTTTAAAGTTACCCAATGCTAGACGACGTCCGATTTCATCCAACGTAATGTGCTTTTTAGCACGCATACCTTGCTCACGCAATATCTGTCCACGCTTGTATGCGTTTTCTCTTGCATCACTTTCGTTTTCAAAAACCTTAAACGTTTCACCTGCTTGTGGTGCACCATTTAGGCCTAATATTAATACCGGTGTAGATGGAGGCGCTTTTTATGAAAGTTGGTTACGCTCATTGTACATGGCTTTTACCTTACCAAAGAACTGACCAGATACAATCATGTCTCCTTGTTTTAAGGTTCCATTTTGTACAAGTATTGTGGCAACATATCCACGACCTTTATCCAACGATGCTTCTATAATTGTACCAGATGCAGGTTTCTCCGCATTGGCTTTTAATTCTAGAATATCTGTTTCTAATAATATTTTTTCTAGCAATAAGTCTATGTTTTGACCTTTTTTTGCACTTATTTCTTGGCTCTGGTATTTACCACCCCAGCTTTCTACCAAAATATTCATGGAAGAAAGTTGTTGCTTAATTCTTTCCGGATCCGAACCATCTTTATCTACTTTATTTATGGCAAAGATCATTGGTACATTTGCCGCTTGCGCATGAGAAATAGCCTCTTTTGTTTGAGGCATCACCGCATCATCCGCTGCTACCACAATAACTGCTATATCTGTAACTTTTGCACCACGTGCACGCATTGCCGTAAAGGCCTCATGCCCTGGAGTATCTAAGAAAGTAATTGCCCTGCCAGATGGTAAGGTTACTTCATAGGCTCCAATATGCTGCGTAATTCCACCCGCCTCGCCGGCTATTACATTTGTATTTCTTATATAATCGAGCAACGATGTTTTACCATGATCTACGTGACCCATGATCGTAACAATAGGAGCCCTGTCTTTTAGCATTGCAGGATCATCTACTTCTTCTTCCATTGCCAATTCCGCAGCATCATCTACGCCAATAAATTCTACTTCATAATCAAACTCACTTGCTACAAGCTCTATCACATCTGCCTCTAGCCTTTGGTTTATAGAAACCATAATACCAAGGTTCATACACTTGCTAATGATATCTGCAAAACTCACATCCATCATACCCGCAAGCTCACTAACAGAGATAAACTCAGTAACTTGTAATTTGTTTCCTTCGTCTGGCCTGTTGCTTTGTGCCTCGTTAAATAGATCTCTCTTTTCTTTTCTATATTTTGCTTTAGAACTTTTTCCTCTACCACTAGCACCAGCAAGTTTTGCTTGTGTTTGCTTTAGTTTTTCTTGAATTTCTTTAGCGTCAATTATTTTATCTTCTCTTTTTGGAGGAGCACCTGCACTACCACGTTGAAAACGGTTTCCACCACCTGCTTGTCCGCCACGGTTTGGTCCACCTGCGCCTGTTTGGCCACCTCGGTTTCCTCCTTGAGGACCACGATTTGCTCCACCATCGCCAATAATTGGTCTTGGGAATCTATTTTCCGTAGGAGGAGGTGTTGCTGCTCCGGGCTTTTTCGGTATAGGAATACGTTTGCGCTTGTGAGCATCATCACGTTTAGGCCTTGTATCGTTGTTAACCGGTAGTTCAATTTTTCCTAAAATTTTAGGACCACTCAATCTTTCAGAAAGAATATTTTCTATGATTGGTGTGGTATCTTTTGGTTCTTCGGGAACAGGAGCCACGGTTTTTGGTGTTTCTACAACTATAGGCACCACTTTAATTTCCTTTGGCTCTTCTGCTTTTTGTTCGGCTTCTTTTTTAGGTTGTTCTGTTTTCTTTGCCGCTTTTTTAGGACGGGTAGAAGAGTCTATATCGTCTAAGTTTATCTTGGCTATTACTTTAGGACCATTTAATTCTGGCGCCTCTATTTTTGTTAGCGCATCTTTGGTAGTAGTTGCAGGACTAACAACTTCTTCTTTTACTGGCGCTTTTATTTCAGGAGCTACTATTTCTGTTACAGGCGCTTCTACCTTTACTTCTTGTACTTCTGGTTCTACCTTTGGCTCTTCTTTTACTACTTCTTTTGGTTTTTCTTCCTTCTTTTTAAAAGAAAGATCTTGCTCGTCTTTCTTCTTCTTAGCATCTGCAGGTATAGCTTTTATAAGCTCTACTCTATCTGCTTTTTCTTTAGCAGTTTTATCTTGCTGGTATTCTCCTTGCAATACACGATACATTTCATCGCTAAGCTTAGAGGTAGGCTTAAGATCATCGGTGCCGCTCAAATTTTTTGACACAAGAAAATCAATTAAGGTGTTTGCACCTATATTAAATTCTTTTGCGGCTGCCATCAACCTTGGTGTGTTTACTTCTGACATTCTTTTTTTTTGTTGCTGGGCTTATGTGCCTAGCAAGATTTTCTATTGGTTAAAATATTTTCAATTTTTCATAAGCACGATTTTATTCTTTTTCAAATTCATCACTTAATACTTTTTTCACATCGGCTATGGTTTCTTTTTCTAGATCTGTTCTGCGTTCTATCTCCTCATCTGTAAGTGCTAGTACAGAACGTGCTGTATCGCATCCTACATTCTTTAATATTTCTATTACCCATCCTTCTATTTCATCTGAGAATTCTTCTAAGTCGATATCGAAATCATCTTCTTCGCCTTCGCTATCACGGAACACATCTATGTTGTATCCTGTAAGTTCGCAAGCTAGTTTAATGTTTACACCGCGGCGACCTATTGCAAGCGATACTTGATCTGCTTTCAAATAAACTTTAGCATGTTTCTTTTCTGTATCTAAATCTATGGTTGTAATTTTTGCCGGTGTTAATGAACGCTGGATAAGCAATTGTGTATTCGCTGTCCAATTGATCACATCAATATTTTCATTTTTAAGTTCTCTTACAATACCGTGTATTCTACTTCCTTTCATACCTACGCAAGCTCCTACAGGATCTATTCGATCATCGAAACTTTCTACAGCTACTTTTGCACGCTCTCCTGGGTCACGTACTATTTTCTTTACAACAATGAGGCCATCAAATATTTCTGGCACTTCTATTTCCAATAATTTTTCTAAAAACAACGGACTTGTTCTAGATAAAATAATGACTGCTTGTGTATTTTTTAATTCTACTTTT
>JANMFB010000197.1:0-4803 GCA_031377605.1 Ferruginibacter sp. | reverse complement strand
AATTTTTTCTATTTTTTCTAGCACCTCTGCAGTAAGCATGTGCATCACATCCAACGCTTTTAAGTTTTCTGTAAGTTGCGCCTTTTTTGTAGCTCCTAAAATTGCTGTGGTTACATTTGGATTTTTTATGCACCAAGCAATGCTTAATGAAGCTATACTCACACCCATTTTATTTGCAAGTTCAGTTAATTTTTTTGTCTTTTTTATGTTATCCTCTGTAAGCATTTTATCTTTCAACCATTCAAAACCCTCTAAGTTTAGTCTGCCATTTTTGGGTATCCCATCATTGTATTTCCCCGAAAGTAATCCCGAGGCTAAGGGACTAAAAATAGTTGTTCCTAAACCAACATTTTTAAAAATTTCTGTATAATCAGATTCTATCTTTTTTCTTTCAAAGAGATTGTATTGTGCTTGCTCCATAGTTGGACCAATCAAGCTATACCTTTCTGCCACCCTATGCGCTTCCATAATTTCCACCCCTGTCCATTCACTTGTACCCCAATACAATATTTTTCCTTGTTGTATAAGTGTATTCATGGTTTGTACGGTCTCTATTATTGGGGTAGTTTTATCTGCACGGTGGCAATAAAATAAATCCAAATAATCTACTTGCATTCTTTGCAATGCTTCGTGGCAAGCTTCTGTTAAGTGTTTGCGGCTATTACCAGTTTGGTTTGGCTTGTTGTCTTTTCCCCTCCAGCCAAAATAGGCTTTAGATGATAGTACAAATGAGGTACGATCCCATTTCTTTTTCTTCAAAATCCGCCCCATCATTTTTTCGCTTTCACCCAATGCATAAGCTTCTGCATTATCAAAAAAGTTGATGCCATTATCATAGGCAATGCCCATTAGCTCTTCTGCTACCTTATCGTTTATTTGTTTGCTAAAACTTACCCAGCTACCAAATGATAACACACTTAGCTGTAAACCTGATTTCCCGAGATTTCTATATTCCATAAAAGGTTTTTCAAATAATGAACAAAAATTACACCACAACCAACTTTGAAAAAGAGGGTGATTGGATTACTTTCAATTGTTACAAAAAATGTCGATTATTAGTTAAAAAATTGTAATGTAAGGTATGAATTTTTTACAATTGATTCTTTGTAATAGTAAAAAATAAAGTAGAAATAAATTTAATGGGGAACTAAATCCCCACGATTATTTATAACGCCTACTCCTTGTAGCATGTGTACATTTTTCATTGATTGATCTGCTTCCATACCACCAGCAAGGTTTAGGTATTGTCCACTTGGCTGCCTAATGCGCACTTTTTTATTTGTATGAAACTCCAATCCAACGTGGCTTCTATCCCAATACAAATCTTCACAATATATAGTATCGCCTTTTAATAAATTTATAATTTTTACACTATCCCTTAAATAAACAATACTAGAAGCGTCTTTGTATTTTCCATATAAGGCAGTAAGCTTTGTTTCTTTTACCGACTGCAGGTTATAAAATTCGGCATATAAGGTTTTAGGAAACTCATAATATGCGCTAGTGTCCTCTACATGAATCATAACGGGAGCTGTAAGAATAGCTTTGGTTTTTCCTCCAATTGTGTAATTTATTTTTACATCTGTAGCTACTTCTTTGTTTTCTTCTTTTTTCCTGGTAAGACTGTTTACAACGTTAGGGTCATTTTCACAGGAGCATAAAAAAAAACAGCCAAATAGAAAGGCTGCATTAATTTTTTTATATGAGAGCATTATTTTCATTAAAGAAAAAATAACTATTAAAAATATTTACGTTTTTGAAACCATGTAAAATCAGAAATTGAAATACCAAAATTAACCCTAAAAATACTTTCTCTTAAGCTTTGATTTTGTTTGCTACCACGTTGGCCTATTTCTATTCCTGAATTAAGCATGATGAAGCCATTGCTATTATACTTTCTAAGTGATGTTAATGGAGTTGCTGTACCTAGCGTTATACCATAATCTGGCCTTGTAGTTCCAAGATTTACGTAATCATTACCGTAGTAAAATCCAGCCCTATATTTTACGAAGCGCCAGTATTTTGAAATTGGAGTTTTATCAGATGCGGGAAAGTATTGTGCGCCCACATGTAATTTAGTGCTATTTTTTACAGCATCTGTAGCTCCAAAAAACCTATAGTTAGACCAAGATGAATAATTTATATCTGCTCCAACTATCCAGTGATTATTTTTATCCATGTAAGTAAAGCCTGCAGTGTAAGATGAAGGCATTTTAATAACTCCACTCTCATCTTTTTTATAAAATACGGTATCTATAGAGATTACACTTCCGTCAGATCCAAAAATAAAAGTTTCATCTAGCTTATCTCTTTTTCCTTTCAGGTTATGTTGCAGGTTTGCGGTAGCACCTATTCTGATAGTACTTTTATTTTTTAATTTTATTTCATATTGTGTTCCAAGGTTGATAAATAAACCACCAAAGTTTGTTCTTACATCAGAATTAGAAGAAGCATAATTAATAGTATCATTTATAAACTCTCGTTTGCTATTTGTTTCTTTATTGCCAAAGTTATATCCGGTTGTAAAGCCAAAACTAAAATCTTTTATTTTAAGTCCAGCGCTAATATTTGCTTGGTTTATTCCACCTATACCTTCAAATAAAGTAGTAACGCTATCAATATTGGTTAGTCTTTCTGTTGATACTATTTTATAATTTACTTTTGTTACAGGTTTCAAACCAAAAGAAACACCAAGTGCATTCCCTTTTTTTTGCATTTTTTTTGTTGTAATGGGAAACCCTAACTGTAGATAGGAGACAACGAGGTTATTTGCAGTAAATTTATCGGGAGATTTATTGCTCTTTAATGTCCTCCTGTCCAATTCTACACCAATATCGAAAACTGTATTTTTAAGTTGACCAAGTGTGGCAGGGTTTGAGATATTTAAGCTGTTTAAAGATTTTCCTATTGGGAATATATCTAAAAATCCTACAGAAACTCCTCCCATACTCCTGCTAACTAGGTTTTGGCTTGGCACTAAATCGCCCATTCCATATCGGGAGTAAGGAGAGTTTTCTTGCGCAATAGCAAAAGAGGAAGAAAATAGTACAAAAATGTACAAACTAGTTTTCTTAAATAGTTTGGTTGTTGAGTTCGCTAAGTGCATAAAGGCCTTTAAATAAAAAATTATGGTCGGCAAATATCCGGTATTTAAACTGCCCGGCAAAATAGGATGAATTACCACCGGTTAAAACCACGTTAAAGTTGCTATATTTTTCACTATATCTTTGTATAATACCTTCTATTTCAGCAGCCATACCACACAAAACGCCGCTTTGTAAGTTTGTTTTGGTATCATAGCCAATTAATGGAAAATTCCATGTTTCTTTCTCTAATGGTAGTAATGCTGTGTAATCATGCATAGCTTTAAAACGCATATCCATTCCTGGTGAAATGCTCCCACCAAGGAATTCATGTTTTTGATTTACAAAATTGTAGGTAATGCAACTGCCCAGGCCAATTACTAAATTATTTTTGCCAGGGTAAAAATGTACTGCCGCAGAAACCAAAGCCAACCGGTCTGCTCCAATGGTTTCTGGCTTGCCCACGGGAGTGGTAAAATTTATTTTAGTAGAAACGGAGAGTTTATGAAAATGTGTCTTTGCAGCCAATACACTTTCTAAAGCTTCGTTGTGCTTAATAACAGAAGAAAGAATAGTCTTTTGGGGATGATATTTTTCTATAATGGCCTCTATTGTTTCTACATCATCATTCGCTAAATAAATTGTTTCACTCATGTTTTCATCCATAAAAATGGCTGCTTTAAGGCGAGTGTTTCCAAAATCGAAGCATATTGTTGTCATGGGAGGCGAAGGGTTGAAGGGGGTGAAGGGTTGAAAAGGTTTAAGAGGTTTAGAGGTTTCAAATCTCGTGACTTATGTCTCATATCTTATGTCTCATATCTTGTGTCTTATATCTTGTGTCTCGTATCTTGTGTCTTTTATCTTGTGTCTTATATCTTGTGTCTACTGTCTTTTTTCTAAAAATTAAACCCTTCCAAATTCTTAAAATGTCCATTTAATTTTATTTTGTTCTTTAATAAATCCATTTGAGTCATTACGGAGAGTACTTTTATTAGGTGCCGTTTAATAAATTCTTGCCGGTGTAATTCTTCCTCAAAAGTTAACAATTGATATTCGTCTTCTACTGTCATGCCTGCATGATGCGCTACATCAAAACTATTTAATGCTTCGTCTGCTTTTTTAAAATCTTTCTTTACGTTTAATAACCCATGCAACTCCCTTATGGCTTCTATCACTTTTTTCATCAATGAGGCACTACCTATGTACCTTGTTTCAGGGTAAGTAACTATTGCACCATGATACAGCTTTTCTGGTAATTCTTGTATTTACTCCAAGGTTTTAAAATTAAGGGTGGCTTTTGTTTTTATATCCATTTCTCCATTTTCGTATACAGAAGATATTTCTATAATTTCTACTAATGTGCCGTATTCTTTCACTTGGCCATTTATTACTGTGGGAATACCAAATGGCTTCTTTGCTTTATAGCAATCATTTACCAATTGCTTATACCTTGGTTCGAATATATGTAGGTTGAGCTCTTCGTCCGGAAAGACTACGATGCCCAAGGGGAAAAAGGGGATGAAATTTGTCATAATTATTTTCAAAGATAATATATTAGTATGTGTAGGTTTTAATTTTAGAATTTAAGCATTATAAATTCTATACAATTATTCAAATAGCTACTTCTATAATTGTTTATAAATTAACTTTGTAAAAATAACTTGAATGGATACAAAAAAGGTACAATTAATTTCTCTACCTAAGATATTAGATGACAGAG
>JANMFB010000162.1:0-9810 GCA_031377605.1 Ferruginibacter sp. | reverse complement strand
ACCAGCATTATTGTAAGCACAGGTGCCTTGTGTGCAATACCACCCAACTGAGATATTTTTCTTACCCCGGTTTGCTTTTCAATTAAATCAACCACAATCCATAAACCAATAATATTGATACCATGGCTGAACATTTGTATCATTACCCCCTGCACAGCAATTGAAGTAGAAGAAAAAATTGCTGCACACATTAAACCAATATGTGCAATAGAAGAATAGGCAACTAGTTTCTTCAAATTATCTTGCATGATGGCAATACAACTTGCATAAATAATTCCGATAATAGAAAGTATCATTACGGCAGTTGTAAATTTTGGAACTGCCAAAGGAAAAATTGGTATCAACCATCTAATTACTCCAAATAAACCCATTTTTACCATAATCCCTGAAAGTACCATCGTAACCGGAGTTGGCGATTGATCGTAGGCATCTGGCTGCCAAGTATGAAAAGGGAAAACAGGCATCTTTATAGCAAATGCAATAAAGAATAATGCAAATAACCAAGTTTGTTGTGCAGTTCCTATTGAGGCATTCATAAAAGAGGTTAGCGCAAAAGAATGTAAAGATTGTGTACCATCTTCAAATAATCTTGGCCCTGTATGAAGGTAAACATATATTATGCCCGTAAGCATTAATAAAGAACCAATAAATGTATAAACAAAGAATTTGAAAGTAGCTTGTATTCTTTTCTCGCCACCCCAAATGCTAGATAAAAAGTAAACAGGAATAAGTGCAAGCTCCCAAAAGAAATAAAATACCAAAGCGTCTTTTGCTAAAAAAACCCCCATCAATCCGCATTGAGCTAGCAACATTAAACCAAAAAAACTACTTGCATTCTTATAACTATTTTTATAGGTTGCAATAAAGATTATGGGGAAGGAAACTGCTGTCAATAAAGTAAGTATTCTTCCAGAGCCATCTAACGACAAATAAAAACTAGTACCAATATTTTTTAACCAAATATAATTTACAACATTGTATGTTTTGAATTGTACATCAGTATAAGCCAATGTAATAAGTGCAGTAATCAGCACTAATAGAGAACCAACGAGTGCAATTGCTTTAGCAAGTTTTTCAGTTTTAGCAAAAAAACAAAAGATGCCTGCAAACAATGGCAGCCAAAGCAATAAATCCGGAAATGTAATATAAGTACCCAAAGCCTAATTTTTTAAAAGAACAATTGTATAATAAATAAAATCAACATGCCTACAACCATCAACAATACATATGCACCTACTTGCCCACTTTGCAGCCAACGAAGCTGTCGGCTACTATAGTTTACAAATTTGCCAGTACCGTTTACTAATCCATCAATTCCCTTTTTCTCTACTATATTATTGAAAAAAGCAGAAATAGATCTTAGTGGATTGGTTATTATTTTTGTGTAAAGCTCATCTACATACCATTTGTTTTCCAGTAATTTACTGATACCAGATGAAGCTGTATTTTCCTTTTGGTAATTACTGAATTTCTTTAAGCCAAATAACAATGAACCCAAAGCAAGTAAAACAGAAACGCCCATCAACATTAATTCTGTAGAATGACTCATCTCATGCTTTTCTTTAATAGCATTGCTTGCAGCAAATACTGGTTCTAGAAAAACTTCTAACCTATGCCCACCATGTATAAACACTTCGGGTATTCCTATCCAACCACCGACGATGGCTAATATTGCTAATACAATTAATGGAAAAGTAATGGCCTTTGGACTTTCGTGCAAATGATGCTCTTGCTCATGCGTACCCCTAAATTTTCCCAAGAAAGTCATAGCATACAAACGGAACATGTAAAATGCAGTCATCATAGCGCCCAAAACACCAATGCACCAAAGTATAGGATTCTTTGAAAATGCTGCTGCTAAAATTTCATCTTTACTAAAAAAACCAGAGAATGGTGGCATACCAGCTATAGCAATACATCCAATTAAAAAAGTAAGGTGAGTTGTTTTCATGTGCGATTTTAATCCGCCCATGTTTCTCATATCTTGTTCGCCACTCATGGCGTGTATTACACTACCAGCTCCTAAGAAAAGTAATGCTTTAAAAAAAGCATGTGTCATTACATGAAACACAGCACCAGTATAAGCGCCGGCCCCAAGGCCTAAAAACATATATCCTAATTGGCTCACAGTAGAGTAAGCCAACACTTTTTTAATATCATTTTGTTTTAGCGCAATAGTAGCTGCAATTATAGCGGTAGATAAACCAATTATAGCAATTACATTTTGCGTAGCCGGCGCCATGGTAAATAAAATATTAGCTCGAGCAATCATATAAATACCGGCGGTAACCATAGTAGCAGCATGTATTAATGCACTTACAGGAGTGGGACCCGCCATTGCATCGGGCAACCAAGTATATAGAGGTATCTGTGCACTTTTACCACAAGCACCAAGAAAAAACAACAATGTAATTCCGGTAACATCAAACAAGCTAAGTTTGGCAACATTTGCAGCTGCAAAAACTTCCTCATAAGAAACGGTACCCAATTTTGCTATCAACCAAAAAACACCAAGCAAGAAACCAAGGTCACCAATACGATTCATGATAAAGGCTTTCTTAGCTGCATTGCTGTAATCATTATTTTTAAACCAATATCCAATTAATAGATAAGAGCAAAGTCCAACTCCTTCCCAACCAAAAAACATAATGATAAAATTGCCACCCATTACAAGAAGCAACATAGAAAATACAAATAAGTTTAAGTAAGAAAAATATTTTGCAAAATCTTTTGAAGGTTCTTCATTCATGTAAGAAGTAGAGTAAACATGGATAAGAAAACCAACTCCAGTTATGATCAATAAAAATAAAGAAGATAACTGATCTATTTTAAAATCGAAACCAATTTTAAGCGATTCAATGCTTAACAAATTAAAATAATGAGCTACAAAAGTATTTCCGCTTTTCACTTGCAGAAATACAAATACACTTAATAAGAATGAAAAAAGAATTGTACCGCTTGCAATGATGCCGGTTAAGGATTTTGATAAGCTGTTTCTACCTAGCCCAGTAATGAGAAAACCCACCAATGGTAAGATAGGAATAAGCCAAACTATTTGTAAAACATTCTGCATAAGAAAATGACAACTGACAGCTAACAATAGACAACCGAAAAACCACTCAATGAATTAAATTCACTCTGTGGACGGTGGTCGGTAGTCGGTGGTCAGTTTTTAAGCCTGTTTAAAAAATTAATATCAATATTGTGCGTATTTCTATAAAGCATTACGATAATAGATAAGCCCACACTCACTTCCGCAGCTGCTACTATCATTATAAAAAAAACAAAAATTTGTGCATCACTTGCATAAGTCGGTAAAGCTTTAGCCGCAGCACTTGCTTGGTGCATATTTGAAAAAGCAACCATTAATAAATTTACAGCGTTCAACATTAATTCTACACACATAAAAACGATGATAGAATTTCTACGAGTTAGTACACCTATAATACCAATGGCAAAAAGTGTAATTGATAATGCTATATATGCTTTAATATCCATAATTATAATTTCACATAAAGACCCATTCCTATTCCTTGTGATGATGCTCCAATGTGGAAAATGTCTTTTACTTTATTTTTTACTATACCATTGAAAATATCCACAGCTTTGTATGATGCTTTTTTGGTTAATAATTTTGTAGCAACACCAATTACCAAAGATCCAATAGCAGGCCCTATTAATTGTTTCACTGTTTTAGCATCAAATTTTTCAGTACCTACAATACCTCTTACAGTAGTGTAAGTTGTTACAACTGCTCCTATTCCACCCAATATTTTGTAAACAACCAATCCTGTTTTATATGTCTTATAGAGCTTTGTAATTTCTTCTGTTCCTTTAGAATTAAAAACTTTACCAAGCACATTTATACCTTTCAATTGTTCTCCTAATATTCCTACTTTATTGAGTTGCAATTTACCCAAAGAAAACTTTGGACTAAATCCTTTTTTGACTGTCAACAATGATTTTTTTCCTATCAAATCATTTACCTTTCCTAAAATGTCGTCTAATTTTATTTGTGCATTAGCATTGCTGATTAAAGTGCAAAAAAACAAAACCAGTGATAATGTTTTGGTTTTCATAAACTTTGATTTTGTTTTTCGGTGTCTTTTTTACTAATTATTACTGCCCCTACCATTGCACTTAAAAACAATACACTGCTCAATTCAAAAGGAACAACATAATCTTTAAACAAAACCCTACCCAATGTTTTTATTAACCCAGCATTGCCTCCTGCAACCATTACTGCGTGTTGATCTTTTGCAGTCATTAAGGCTGCTAATAAAACAAGTAGTAAACATCCTCCAGAAATTATTGAAATGAAATATTGTCGGTGGTTTTTTACAGGTTCAGTATCCGCATTTAAGTTCATTAGCATAACCACAAATAGAAACAAAACCATAATGGCTCCTGCGTAAACTATAATATTTACAACTGCTAAGAATTGCGCATTCAATAAAATATAGTGACCAGATATTGCAAAGAAAACCACTATGAGCCACAAGATGCTGTTTACAGGACTTTTGCTTGCAATCATCATAATAGCACTACCAATAGCCAAAAGCGATAATAAAATAAAAGAAATAGTTGTAATCATGTTTAGTTTGCCGTTACATTTTTTACCCTGTTACCCAATGCTTTTTTATAGGCTTCCTCATCTGTTAGTGGATTTGGAATGAGTAGTTCTTCTTTGTTATAAATGAATTGTTTTCTTTGATAATCTGCAGGTGTAAATGTTTCGCTTAAATATATCGCATCTTTTGGACAAGCCTCTTCGCATAACCCACAAAAAATACAACGAAGCATATTTATTTCATACTTGGCTGCATATTTCTCTTCTCTGTATAAATGTTCTTCACCTTCTTGTCTTTCTGCTGCTTCCATGGTAATCGCTTCTGCAGGGCAAGCTACTGCGCACAATCCGCAGGCTGTACAATTTTCTCTTCCTTCTTCATCTCTATTAAGTACTTGCAAACCACGGAATACAGGACTAAACTCTCGTTTTTGTTCAGGATATTTAACCGTTGGATTTTTCGTAAATATATGTTTAAAGGTAATTACCATGCCTTTAAAAATGGCAGGCAGATACATGCGTTCCATAAAGTTCATGGGCTTTCTACTTACTGCTTGTGCTCTATTTGTTAATGGTTGCATAATGTATAATCGTTGCAAAAATAATGGTTTAAAACCTGTATTTATTGCTTAATTTATGGATATTAATTTTTCTTTTTAATCTATTTAGTAAAGAACAAAATTGCCGCCCCGGTTGCTATCATATTAAACAAAGCAAGAGGTATCAAAATCCTCCATCCTAAATGCATTAGTTGATCGTATCTAAATCTTGGAATTGTCCAACGAACCCACATAAAAATGAAAATAAAAACAATGATTTTTGTCATTAATGCGGCTATGCCTATTAATGCTAACCAATTACCCCAATCTGCGTGGGCTGCTTCATTAAAAAATGGTACATCATAACCACCAAAATAAAGTGTAGCCATTACAGCGCTGCTAATAAACATATTTATGTATTCTGCGAAAAGATAAAACCCCAATTTCATAGATGAGTACTCCGTATGGTAACCACCAATTAATTCGCTCTCTGCCTCTGCCAAGTCGAATGGTGTACGATTACATTCTGCAAATGCACAAATAATAAATATTAAAAAACCTAAAGGTTGGTAAATTATATTCCAATTACCCGCTTGCTGCAACTCTACCATTTCTTTTAGGCTTAATGTGCCTGTACAAAATAATAGTGCTATTAGAGAAATACCCATAGCCAATTCGTAACTGATAATTTGAGATGCTGCTCTCAAGCCACCCATCAAAGCATACTTGTTATTACTTGCCCAACTTCCAATCATAATGCCATACACGCCCAAACTTACAACACCAAAGACGTATAATATTCCAATGTTCACATCAGCTATTTGCAAAGAAATATCTCTATCAAAAAAATGTACTTTATCACCCCAAGGAATTACTGCACTTGTCATAATAGCTGTCATCATTGCCAAGGCAGGGCCCATAATAAAAAGAAGCTTGCTAGAAAAATTTGGAATAATCTCTTCCTTAAAAAACAATTTCATTCCATCTGCCAACGGCTGCAATAAACCAAAAGGCCCTGCTCGGTTTGGCCCGGGGCGGTCTTGTAACAGACCTGCTACTTTGCGTTCAGCAAATGTTGTGTACATAGCTATAACAAGTGAACCCATCACTACAATAACGATAAGTACAAATTTTTCTATGATTGTTGCTAGTTCTATTGTTAGAAACATTATTGTCTAAATTTCTTAATTTATTTTTTTTATTCTAAGCCAAACTAAATTTGTTTTCGCTTAATTATGTTAAAATCTTTTACTTCGGCATGTTTTCAAAATCACTCGATGTTGAAGCTCTATTCAACACACTCAAATCTTGATCTGGTAAGTTTACCCTGCTTACATCATGAATATCCATTAACAATTTTGGATTTCTACCACTCATTACTTTTGCCATTGTTTCCTTTGGTGTATCCAATACTTGGTATTTGTTTACCCCAACTACAGAGTGGCGACTCGTTTTTGTTACTCCTTCAATTGTCCAATCTGAGGTTTGCTTTTTATCAAACCTGCAAGTGTTGCAAATCCATCCTGGCTTGCCATCATAACTTTGTACTTCGCCCCACTCATCTTTACGAGCTGTAACTCTAAAAACTTCTTCGCCCCTAAGCCAAAGTGTTGCTTTGCCACAACATTTAGGGTTATCACAATTGCGATGTGCATCTACAGGTTTTGTAAACCACACTCTATTTTTAAATCTAAAAGTTTTATCTGTTAATGCGCCTACAGGGCAAACATCTATCATGTTTCCACTAAAATCATTGTCTACTGCCTTTGCAATATAGGTAGATATTGCAGCATGGTCACCTCTATCTACAATCCCATGCACTCTATTGTCAGTAATTTGGTCTGCCACATAAGTACAGCGATAACATAGAATACATCTCGTCATGTGTAACTGTATGTATGGTCCAATATCTTCTTTTTTAAAAGTTCTTCTTGCAAATTGGTATCTCGTTCCTGCCTTACCATGGTCATAACCTAAATCTTGCAAATGACATTCGCCAGCTTGGTCACAAATTGGGCAATCTAACGGATGATTGAGTAATAAAAATTCTACTACTCCAGCTCGTGCATCTTGTACTTTTTCGCTAGTAATATTTTTTACAATCATGCCATCCATTACTGTTTGGCGGCAACTTGCTACAAGCTTAGGCATTGGCCTTGGGTCTGCCGTAGAACCTGCCGCTACTTCTACCAAACAAGTTCGGCATTTGCCACCACTACCTTGTAACTTACTGTAGTAGCACATCGCAGGCGGCGTTACATCGCCACCAATCATACGAGCAGCGTTTAAAATAGTAGTGCCGGGTGCTACTTCTAGCGTAATATTATCTACGGTTACTGTAAAAGTTGATTTTTTTATTTCTTCAGACATAATACATTTCACGCAAAAATGCAAAGATTGCAAAGTGCGCTAAGTTTTATAAGTTATTTACAATTCTGTGAATTCCATCTTTTATTAAAGGCACATTAAAATTAATTAACAAGCCAAGTTTTATATTTGTTAATCTTAAATAAGTTAATAATTGTTTGGAGTGAACCTCTGCTAATTTTTCTACAGATTTTAATTCTATTATTAATTTATCTAAAACTATAATATCGGGGATAAAGCCGATACCCATATCTACACCTTCATGAACTACTTTTATTCCTTTTTGTTTAGCAAAAGGCAAATTTAAAACTGTTAATTCGTAACAAAATATTTCTTCATAAACACTTTCAAATAAATCTGCTCCATACTGCTTATGAATTCTAAAAGCCACATCTACAAATATTTTCGAAATTTCATTTTCAGATAAACTTATCATATAAAATTAGTTTCTTCTCCTTTGCTTTTCTTAAATACTTTGCGTGCAATTAAACCGGAACATGTATTTCATCTGCGTAATGCCTCAATCCAAAATTTTCTTTTAGGCATAACTCCGGATTGTTCACATGCCATTCAAACTCATCTCTAAAGTGCCTAATAGCCGCAGCCACCGGCCATGCCGCAGCATCACCCAGTGGGCAAATTGTATTGCCTTCTATTTTCCGTTGAATATCCCACAACAAATCAATATCACTCATTTCGCCTTTTCCTGTTTCTATTTTTTGCAAAATCTTCTCCATCCAACCAGTACCTTCCCTGCAAGGGCTGCATTGGCCACAACTCTCGTGGCGGTAAAAGCGAGCAAGTGTATAGGTATTACGAACAATACATTGATCTTCATCCAATACTATAAAACCACCACTTCCCATCATACTTCCTGTAGCAAAACCACCATCGCTCAAGCTTTCGTAATTCATTAATCGCTTTTCGCCCTTGGCGGTAGTAAGCAATAAATTTGCTGGTAAAATTGGTACGCTTGAGCCACCTGGAATACAAGCCTTTAATTTTTTTCCATTTGCAATACCACCACAATATTCATCGCTGTAAATAAATTCTTCTACAGATATCGTCATGTCAATTTCGTAAATACCAGGCTTATTAATATTGCCACATGCAGATATTAATTTTGTACCTGTACTTTTTCCGATACCAATTTTTGCATATTCTTCACCACCATCATTTATGATTGGCACAACTGCTGCAATTGTCTCTACATTATTTACCACTGTTGGTCTATCCCACACACCTTTTACCGCAGGGAACGGAGGTTTTATTCTGGGGTTACCACGGCGGCCTTCTAAACTTTCCAATAATGCAGTTTCTTCTCCACAAATATAGGCTCCTGCACCTCGCTGTACATAAATCTCACAATCAAATCCGCTACCTTGAATATTTTTCCCGAGCCAACCGTTTTGTTTTGCTTCTGCTATTGCATCTTCTAAAATGTTAGTAATCCAAGCATACTCTCCACGTATGTAAATGTAACTCACATTACTTCCCAGCGCATAACTCGAGACAATCATTCCCTCAATCAACAAATGAGGAATCATTTCCATCAAATATCTATCCTTAAAAGTTCCAGGTTCACTCTCATCCGCATTCACTACCAAATGCCTTGGCACACCTTCTGGTTTTGCAATAAAACTCCATTTCAAACCAGCGGGAAAACCAGCACCACCTCTCCCTCTCACACCACTCTTCTTTACTTCTTCTACCACTGCATCGGTTGTCATTTTAAGTGCTTTCTCCACACTTGCATAACCACCTTCACGTCTGTATACCTCGTATGTGCGTATGCCTGGTACATTTCTTTTTGCTAATAATAATTGTTTACTCATATGCCCCTCTAGCTCCCCAAAGGGGAGAATGATTATGTTATATAAATTTTGTTTTCGTCAATATAATATCATCGCAAAGCGATTTTTATTTTTTTTGGTACAAACATTTGTTCATTGTTCAACTTCAGCTATCTATTTTACTGTTCTTGGGTAGTAATTTTAACTACTTAATGCCAAATATTTCCTTTTTCAATTTCAAGTCTTGTTTTTATAAATCTTATTTTTCTTTTTATTTCCAAACCAAAGTAAATAAAACATTGTTATGAATCCTATTAATCCACTACCTATAAATATTTTTATTTCTTCTGTCATTTTATTTTTCTTCCTTAGGATAATCAAAATTAAACATCCAACTCACTCCAAATTTATCATCCAACATTCCAAACCTTGCACCCCAAGATGTATCTTGTAATTCCATGGTTACTTCGCCATCTACACTAAGACTGTCAAATGTTTTGTTTATCGATTCAATGTCATCAAAATTCAATGATAAGCTAAT
>JANMFB010000154.1:0-3037 GCA_031377605.1 Ferruginibacter sp. | reverse complement strand
AAGAACTTGCATTCAAATTAAGCTGCACCTGCTTTAATGAAAGTATGTACATGAAAGCCTGGCTTGCAATCATGGCGTAGGCCAATAGTGTAATTGCGAAAATGATTCTGGTAGTCATAAATAAATTATTTTTTTGGTTATACATTTTGATTTCTTTTTTTAATAAACACAACACCTACTATGATAAGCCAAATCAACCAGCCTGTACTTCCAATAAAGCCAGCCATATCCCATACAGGAAAACCTTTTATTACTGTTGCAAATAATTCTGCTTGTGCAATCAGGTAAATAGCAGCACTTATAATACCCAGCCAGTTTACCCATTTTGGCATCAGTTTTAATTTGGAAAATGAAATGGTTATCATCACCGTCCAGGCAATGGTGAAAAGCTGGCCTAAATGTTCGCCGAGTATCACACCGCCAAACTGGTGAATGGTTTTAAAAGAAATGATGGCAGCAGCTTTTGTTGCTTCGTCTGTTGCATGTACAAAGGTATCGGCAAGTACTGGTACGACAAATGTCCATCTTAATAAGCCAATCATCTGAATAATTAAACCTATCACTCCAATGGTAGTTGCCATGCGTACCAGTGGCGCTTTGTTTTCGAATTTTTGCCCAATCATGATATAAGCAGGTAGTAATGGAATACCGGTTATGGCAAAAGCAAACCACGTCCATATCAATGAGTTTCCTCCCTCATAAAACTTGGTAAGAACGATTCCGGTGTCCTGTCTTAAAATATCAGGATATTCAAAATTGATGGTTAACATAGTGTAAGGAATGAATAATGCAATGGCACCTGCAATGAGTAAGATTCCAATTGTTTTGTTATTACTTTTCATTTTGTTTTAATTTTTTTTGTTTGATAATGCAAAGGTATTTCAAGATGAATTTGCGTTCTAGGACATTTGTCCATAAATGCACCAACTGCCTATTTTCTTAATTATTTTTTGTGAATGACGAGTACCATTCAACCGTTTCTTTTACGATGTCTGATGGGTAAGTAGTATGGTTGCCGAAGCGGCTTACATATTTATCATGGTTCACCAAGTATGGATATTCAAATTGGTATGCCATTTCATACAATTCTTTGATAAATGAATTAAAAAGTCCAGCGATTCTGATTATAAATTTTGGGGTAACCGATTTTTTTATTCTTTTATTGGTAATCACTTCAAATAAGTGTACCCATTTATCCAAGCTTAATGCAGGTGCATTGGGTACATGCCATATCTGTCCAAATGTGTCATTTGCTGTACCAACATTTATCATAGCTGCTGCAAAGTCATTGATGTAGGTGAAGGTGTGCGGCAACGCAATATTTCCAAAAAGTCTTACCGTTTTTCCATTGTAAACCCTATGCAGAAAATCTGTACCGAATATACCTTTGTGAATACGTGGACCTATAAAATCTGCAGCTTTTACAAAAGCAACCCTATTATTAACTGGTTCGCCAGAGTATAGCAGGGTATGTATAACACCTGCTCGTATTTTGCCCTTTTTAGTTTTAGCTGAATGCTGCATTTGTTCATTCATTTCGTTTCCTGCAACATTACCGTATGAGTACAGGTTATCTGCAAAAACAAGCTTTGTATTGGTTTCGCTTAATGCATACGCCAATGCATCGGCTGTTGCCGGATAAAATGCTGCCCATTTATCATAAGGCATATCTGTGCAACTGAAAATTACATTTGACCTTCCAGCAATAGCTTTCATATCAGTTTCGGATGTTACATCTGCGGATGTTAACTCTACGTTTTGCGGAATTGGTATGTTCAGTTTTCCTGTTCTGTTTACCAATAAAATTTTTTCGTCAGGGTTTTTATCTAATAGCAAATGCATAATGACAAGTCCCAGTTGCCCTGTTCCTAATATTGTTTTCATGTGTTTAAATTTATTTTTATTTCTAAGGCCACATGGAATCTTTGATAAAAAATAATCATTGTGGTTTGTAAAAAATAAACCATGATTATTTTTTATGTCGATTTCATATTCATTTTTTAAAAGAAAATTGAATAACTAATACCAGGTGTTGGATTGATTTTTACATCATGTCCTTTGTCGGTAATCCCAATTACACCAATTCTTAGGTTAAGCCCTTTCCACACCATCCAACGAAAACCTGCTTCCATGCCAAGTGCATTTTCATTTTTGTAGTCAAGGTTCAACCCCCTTAGATAAGATACTCCCGCATAAAATGAAGAAGGTTTTTCCTTTTTGCCAACGGGCAGAAACCAAGCTGTTGCACCAGTTTTAAAAAACTTGGTGGTTACGCCACTCTCAAATGCGGTAATGTAATACCCTGCATGAACAGAAACGTTTTGGTGACGATACTCTACACCGATAGAAGGATTGCGAAATCCATTAATGCTGAATTCGTTTTTTGAAAATTTGCTTTGAGAAAAAGCCGAAGTTGATACGAGTACAATAAGTACAATAATTACCTGTTTCATTTTGATTTGCATTTTTATGTTTAATTAATGATGCAAAGGTCAGAACAGTGTAGTTCTTTATACTAGACAAATGTCTAAAAGAGAAAATCAGCGTATTTTGCTTCTTATTCTGCTAAGGTGGCGTGGAGTAACGCCGAGCATAGATGCTAAATGTTGTAAAGGTATTTGCTGTAAAAGATGTGGTTCATTGGTAAGCATTTTTTCGTACCGCTGTTCTGCTGTTAATACAATCAGGTCATATCGGCTAGCATCAATTCCACAAAGCGAGGCTTCAAGTAAACCAATATAAAAGTCCTTGAAAGCAGGAATTTCATTCAACAACATTTTTAAATTTGTTTTACTAATCATACTTATGCTGCCGTCAACCAGTGCTTTTACATATTCTAATGAAGGTGTTTCGCTAATAAAACTCAACACCGAAGCAAAAAAAGTATTTTCGATAGATACATAGTTGGTTCTTTCTTCCCCGTCTTGAATAACATAATATTGAAACATTCCGGTTTCTATAAATCCCATAAATCTGCTAGTCTTACCTTCTTCAACAACAAAATCATTTTTTTTGAATTTTTGTAACTCAAAGGCAT
>JANMFB010000141.1:0-4830 GCA_031377605.1 Ferruginibacter sp. | reverse complement strand
GCCGATAAATCATTATTGGTTACAACATTTTGAGGAACGTACATTCCTATTCCAGCTATTTTAGCGTTTTGCATGCAATCATTTTTACAATGGAAGAGCAATGTACGAAATACAATGGAAATGAAACAGTTTCAAAAGCAGTGTATTTTCTGTTGTGTTGAAAGATTAGCATGCTACAAAGGAAACTTTTGGTATGGTTTAAAAATTGGCTAAAAAAAAGCGTTTTTTAATTTGGAAGCATAGAAAAAGCCGTTGGCCCCCACCAACGGCTATCTAAAATCTAGACCCCTTTAA
Source organism: Ferruginibacter sp. (assembly GCA_031377605.1). Lineage (GTDB taxonomy): Bacteria > Bacteroidota > Bacteroidia > Chitinophagales > Chitinophagaceae > Ferruginibacter. The sequence continues at coordinate 4,536 of JANMFB010000141.1, read as the reverse complement.
AGTTTTACAAAGCGGGATTGCTTGTTATCATCGATAGCGCTTGGTGATGTTGTGGAATTTGAAATTCTTCCACCCGGAACCGCTGCTTGGTTTTGTACTAAAGATAAATTTAACTTACCAATGTTCAGTTATGTTTGTCAAGCCGAAACAAAAGCCCGATTGCTAATTAAATGCTCATTGGGCTTTTGTTAGCCACCATATTGCCAAGCGCATTGTTGGCAGAAGTAAAATAATTATTTTCTTCAATTTTTATTCCCAAATCGAATGTCTACTCATTTGCGCAAAGTGGTTAATGGGTCGCATATGAAACCTGGTGGGCAAACAGTGCAAGAAACTCCTAAATCTTTTGATGTTTCATTAATTGTTCCATCTTTATTATAATCTATAATACTTGAACTCCATTTTTTACATCTCCTTCCATACTGTGAGGTTACGTTTTTAGTATGATAACCCCTTGCTTGCACTCTTTTCCCATTTTTAATATCCATTTCGCTTACTTTAAAGTCTCCTGTAGCTACAGTTATTAAAGTATATGTTCCGTCTAGGGTATTTTCCATTTGGTAATAAAAATCATGAAAAGTATTTTTCGGGAGGTCCTTTAAGGTTTTATCATTTGGGTAAACTAACATTATTACTACATCTTCAATTTCACCTTTCTCATTTTCGGTGATTAAGAGATTTTGAAAAGGCAAGGGTACCATAATATTGATATGCTGACTAAAATATACTTTTTTAAGCGGTACAACATTTATTACTCTATTAATATCCCTTTGTTCTACATGCATATTATCAAACAAGGCATTTTCTAAAATTTTGTTTATCATTTTATTTTTAATAGGTGTATTGCTGCTAATATTACTTTTTAGCCATTCTACAATATCTTCCTTTGTATTTTTGGCAGTAGTTTTTTCTTTTCGTTTTTCAGCATAATCGTTTAATGTTTTACCATTACCATCTACCATTATTCCTTGCTGACCATTTGCATATTTGTTGGTAGAAATAATTAAACATATCACAAACGATATTATTTTTATCTTATTCTTCATTTTATTGTTTTTTAATTGTTATTATTTTTAATCAAAGATCGAAAGAAGCATTCCAATTTTTAGAAGTAGTATAAGCATCAGTTCTTGGTGTTCCATAGGTAGCCTGCCAATTGGGGTAAAAAATAACACTTTGTTGAATTGCAGCCGCTACTTGTTGACCTATAAGATTAGCTGACTGTGCCGTACTAGTTGGAATACAATAGCTAGTTGCTAAATTCCATCCATTAATACCTCCTGACGCAGGAGCAAAATTTAAAAAGGCCGTAGTTGCTGCTGTGGCTCCTGTAAAGTAATTATCTTGAGGATGAGTTAGAAACTTACGTTCAACTAAGGTAACAGGTGTAACAATTATCCAATTTTCTGAATAACTTACTATGCTTCTTAATATTTCTTTGGAGGTTGTTACTGGGTCGCCTACTTCTGGTATTGTGCCACCACCTTCTCCTTCAATAGTATCAGTCCATTCTTCAGGACTAGTACAACTTGTATATAGGTATTGACTATATACAAGCACACCATTTATATAAGTATCTAAATACCAAGCAATACATCTTCCCATCGTATTTTTACTTGTGATTGAGTTATTATTGTTTATTTCTTTAAGAGTAATAATTATAGTTTTTGATTCAGATTTAATTCCATTTTTAAAATTTTCAGTTGATAGTAACTGATTATTGAGATTATATTTTATTATGCATCCTGTAAAATTTTGAATTTCCCTATTAATAATTAATGCTGATAGTTTTTTATTGTCATCTAATATTTTATCAGATGGATTGTCATTAATTATATAAATATATTCACCTGAATTCGTGTTTGTAGATTTTTGGATATTAATGTGCAAAATTTTTCTAATCGATGACTTGCTTTGAATGTCGATGGGTATTAAATAATCATCATTATCACTTAAAGAAATAGTCTTGTCCCAAATTATAATACCCTCATTTAGTTCAAGTCCATTGGATGAACTCTTGTTTTCTTTATTTATTTGATATTTATACCAAGTTGACAGGTTCTCAATGGTTTCGTTTGATAAGGTAGAAGAAAATTCTTTATCAATGATTGTTTTTTTACAACTCATAAAAACAACTGATAGTAACAAGGAAAGGGGAATAACTTTAAAAAATAGTTTTTTCATTTTGTTTATTATTTAATTATTTAACGCTACTGTTTTTGGTGCCATAGAAAAAAGTAATTTAAATTAATACTGGCATAAAATATTCTATTCTTGAAAACAAACAAATAATTCTTTGGAATACATTAAGATAAAGGTTTTATTAATTTGAAAGCATAGAAAAAGCCGTTGGCCCCCACCAACGGCTATCTAAAATCTAGACCCCTTTAAAGTTTTACAAAGCGAGATTGCTTGTTATCATCATACATTTATAAGCGATATTTGCAATGCTAAGATGATGTAAAGGTTATTTAACTTTTTATAAAAAACAAGCGTACTACTACTGAAATTTAATTGCATGAACTACCTGAAAAAACAGGTAGAACTACCTGCTTTTTTTTAGTAAGGTTAAGTTAGTTTTGTTAATACAATTATCAAAACCCCTTAACCAACAAATATGATAAAACTCTTTAAGGTCAGAACCGCCATCTTATGCATAGTAGTGACCATGTGTATTTTTTTAATGACTAGTTGTACAAATCAGGTAAAACAAAAACCAAGTAATCAGACTAAACTAAGTTTAGCTAAAAGCAATGAAGCACAAGCTTTAATAAAAAGAAATCATTTTATGGTAAGTGATTCTATAGAGGCTTGGAATAAGCGGTATTTAGAAAACAGAGATAAAGTAGTAAATAATAAATTGCCAGATCAAGAAATGGTTTATGGCGATGTTTCTTCTTTTAACAATTGCATTGTAAGTAGCATAATAACCAATGATAGTTGTATTGGGCTTCGGGTATTGTACGGTATGGACGCATTCTTTAAAGTACACGTAATGCTGGTAGGCATAAATCCTGATTATACTACAATGTATATAAAACGCCCAAAAGCTTGTGAAGGTGATATAAGTGGGCAGGCAAAAGATAGCATTAACGTAAAAGCTGACGAAGAAATGGGTGGAGCTGAATTCGGAATGGAACCCTAGACTAAAATTTTAAGAAATTATGATTATTGAACTAAGATTGATTTTAGCAATGTTTGTGCTTTTTCCTGCAATAGTTGCTATGTATAAATATAAAAAAGTAGACAAAAAATTTCATCCATTTATGTTTATGATTTGGATAGAAGTAATAACTGAAACACTTAATTACATTTATAAAAAGAACCATGGCAATGGTGGCACCTTTGTCATAAATCTAAATACATATATTGTACTCAACTTTTTTTTGTTTTTGTATTTATCTGTGATGAATAGTTTTCTAAATAGAAAAAAAGCTGTTGTCATATTTATTATTGCTATAATTATATGTGTGGCAAATTATATTTTTATAAAACCTGTAAATATATTTTTCTATTCCCTTTGCTATGTAAGTTTTGCCATGCTCTTTATAGGAATAGATATTTTATCAAACCAAATGATTGAAATTAAAGTAGCCCTAAAAAATAACTTTTGGTTTTGGTTTAGTAGCACAACAATAATTTATAACACGCAAGTTTTAATTATATTTAATCTGTATTTTTTTGCTATGTTCAACACCTCCGTTGGTAAATCTATCGGAAATATACAAACTATTACAAATGCGATTTGTCAAATATTTTTTGGTATAGCAATGCTAAAAATGCCAGAAATTAAAGCAAGAAAAATCATTGTTTGATGCTAAAAATTGTAAGTATAATATCTTTAGTTGTTTTATTAATTGTAGGCTATTTCATATACGCTATAATACGCAGGCAAAGACAAGTATTAAAATGGCAGCAAGCTCGCCTTAAGGCAGAAATTGAAACACTAGAAAATGAACGAAAAAGAATTGCAAGTGATTTGCATGACGAACTTGGTCCTTTATTGTCGGCCATAAAATTGCAGATAAATCATTTGGAGCCTATCGATGAGGTAGAAATTGCTGTGCTAAGTAAATCTAATAACCAGATAGATGAGATCATTAAAAGATTTAGAGAAATATCGTACGATCTTTTACCAAATACACTGGTAAGAAAAGGACTTGTGAAAGCTGTAATAGAGTTCATAGACAAGTTAAAAAAAGCCCATCAAATAGAAATTATTTTTACAAGTGATACCCTCTCACTTTCTATAGATAAAGAGATTAATATTTATAGAATTATACAAGAAATAATACACAACTGTATAAAGCACTCCAGGGCAACGGTATTAAAAATATCTATTAAAGTAACTACAAGCCAGCTTGTTTTAAATACAACAGACGACGGAATTGGGTTTATTTATGAGGATAAAATAAAATCGTCAAATGGTTTAGGGTTACTAAATCTAGAAAGTAGAACCGAAGTTTTAGATGGGAAACTAAAAATAACTTCGCAACCTGGGAAAGGAACAAATTTTACAGTAACAATGCCTTATTG
>JANMFB010000077.1:0-2138 GCA_031377605.1 Ferruginibacter sp. | reverse complement strand
AGAACATCTTGTATAAACAAGATCGGAGGCGAAAGAAAAAATTATAAATCTTATATAATGACAAACACTCCAACACCAGTTTAACAAAATGAAAGGGCCGATATTTTGGATATACTTCGCGGATTTGCCTTACTCGGCGTTATGCTAGATAATTTATTCGGCTTTACAGGATGGGGATTTATAACACAGCCTCAACGAGAAGCCCTTTCTACTTGGCTAACCGATGTAGTCCTTGGATTTAGCGAAATGAGTTTTATCAATGGAAAATTTTACAGTTTGTTTTCAATGCTTTTCGGCATCGGATTCTCCATCATACTGATTCGTAATGAAGAGAAAGGAATCAATCCCTTGAAAGTATTTTACCGCAGGCTATTTATTTTATTGATTATTGGCGCAGGTCATTTGTTTTTACTTTGGCCAGGAGATATACTTTTTTTATATGCACTCATTGGAATAGTATTGCCTTTTTTTAGAAAATATTCAGATAAGACTTTGCTTACTTGGGTAGTTGTACTTATTGCATCCCCACTTGTCTTTGATATAATGAGTGTGCTATTCCATTATAAAAACGGAAACTTTATAGAAACTTTAGCTTCAGAAATAGATAAAAAAAATGGTATACCATTGGATGACAGTTTTGGACAATACCTCTTCACCAAAAACGATGCGTGGCAGCACTGGCGCAATTGGCAGGCATCAGGGTTTTTATACCGATATTCTTATATACTCGATAGTAATCGCATACCAAAAGTACTTGGCATGTTTCTACTCGGTTTTTATACTGGCCGTAAAATGATGTATCTACAATTGGAAAATTATGTTTCGCTTTTCAAAAAATTACGGCGTTGGGGACTTATCATTGGCATTCCGGCTGCACTTGCCTGTACTTATTTCGAATTTTTTGGAAAGGGAATCCCAAATGTATTGGGATTAGCTCATACTTTCTTTTATGCTATTAGTGTAGTACCGTTAAGCTTAGCTTATGTATCGGTTATTTGTTTACGATGGATAAATAAAAAAGGCAATAGTCGCTTAAAATACCTGGCACCAGTGGGCAGAATGGCTTTAACCAATTACTTGATGCAAACAGTAATTGGTATTACCCTTTACTATGGTATTGGTTTTGGCCTCGGGGGCAAAATTGGTCCAACGCTATTTTTTCCTATCGGTTTGTGTGTATATGCTTTGCAGATTGCTTATAGCAATTGGTGGTTTAAACATTTTAACTATGGACCAATGGAGTGGTTGTGGCGACAATTGACCTATGGAAAAAGACTACCTCTCAAGAAAACTACGTAAGTTAATTATTGTGTATAATAGAATTTGCTAGGCGTTGTTGGATAACAAAAATATATTGACTTTTGTTTTTCACCTTAAAACATCTTAGCACTTCAACCACTTCGTCATTTATTAAAATGTAGAAAGACATATTAATAAATCGTTCATTTCCCACCACATTTAGTTTCCCTGCGAGACAAAACACTATAAACCCTCCTTGGCGCTCATTTGTTCTTCCACCAAATTGCAAGGAGAGAGTTTCTAATACCAGTTATATCAACATGTATTCCAATTGACTTTCAGTATAAAAAACGAATAAGTAGTCGTTTGGGCCAATACAGTTGAACAATTATTAATACTCAGATGGTAGAATTTTTCCAATACTCGGATTTACTTAACTATCCCATAGCATTGTAATTATCCATCACTTTTACCTGCTGAATAACATATATGCACACTCATTAATATATTACACTTAATTTATCCTTATTAATATTACCATAACAAGAAAATAAATGCAAATATGAAAAGAACAAAACGAATAGATAAATTATTTAATATTATTCATTTATCGTCAGTTAAAAATATTAACCTCAACATTGAAAAATAGAGCTCCATTGTGTGAAAAAATTCAGCCAACAACACAGTCTGAAAAAACTAAATAAAAACTTTGAAAAAAGACATTCGTTGTACTTAATTTCGAAATAGTTAAAATATGCCAAAACAGCAGCATAATAAAAAACTCTAAAATTGATTTTAAAGCTCCTTAATTACCAATAATCATTTTTGGCCATAAAGCCTATATCTCTAAAATTAATAGAAATTAGAAGATTTTAATTTTTTAAAAATCAGATATTTGA
>JANMFB010000069.1:0-7104 GCA_031377605.1 Ferruginibacter sp. | reverse complement strand
CAATAATGGCAATCCTACTAGCATTGCGGTAGTGGCTGTGGTGCCTGTTGGTGGTGGCTACAATAGTACACCTGCTTTAGTTTCAGAGTATCAAGCCGCATGCACAGGTGCCAGATTAGCTAATAATAATACTAATCCGTTTATTTATCCAAATCCTGCATCAACTATTGTGATTATAAAACTTGATGATATTTTAAATGAAAGTGGTTTAAAAACTGACAGTAGAACCAAGAAAAAAGTTGGATTACCTGTTCAAATTAAGATTATGGATAGACTTGGTAATATTAGAAGAGTTTATAGGTTTATCAATAATGAAAAGATAGTTACCATTAATGTGGCAGATATTCCCTCAGGTCTTTATTACATTGAAATAAATAATAGCATTACATACAAAAAAATACAGCTTAAAATTGCGAGATAAAGTTTAATTTTTGGGGCGAGTTTTACATACAAAAACTCGCCTCTTTAATAATCCAATTCTAAATTCAGCTTATCTTTCAATGTTTTTATTAATGGATATTTTTCAACCAAAAGTTGGTATTGTTGTTTTGCAGGCAAAGTTTTTATTTCATTTTCAATAGTTTTTTCCTGCTCTACTATTTCCATTGCAAATTTTAATAATCGATTGCTAAAATATTCTTGCAAAAAATGAATAAGGCCTGCACGTTCAGATTCTATAAATTTTTGTTGTACAGTTCCATCTGTAATTATAGTAAAATTATTTTCGTCATTGATAGATAATCTAGCTGCCCTAAACTGGGTTGCTACGGGATATTTTTTATCTTTAGTTAGTTTTTCAGTATGTATTTCCCAAGCTTTTTTTAAGTTATCTATATTGAAAGGAATGGTTGTAACATTTTGTAGATCTGCCTCTAAAATCTTTGCTCTTATCCTGCTTAAATTTCCAAAGCCACTGCTTTTTTGCTCAGGTTCTTGAGGTGCAATAGTGCTATTTTTTACAACTGGCTTTTCTTCTTTTTCAATAGTAAGAGATGGAGCATTATTCGTTGCTGCTTTAGGGATTGCAACATTATTTTTTTCTTCTTTTAATCTAATAAAAGAAATGGCTTTAAAAGAAACAGGTTTTGCACTATCTACTAATTTTTTTTTTGAAAGACCATCTTCCTCACTACTCAAAATTTCAACTGCTTGGTTCAGATAACAAAGTTTTATCAATGCCATTTCTACACTTAGCCTTTTGTTGCGAGCTTGTTTGTAATCCATGGCAGCATCGTGTACGGTATTGAGTGCTGCTACAATCCAACTGCCAGATAATTCTTTAGCAGCTTGTAAATACTTAGCTCTAAAGTCTTCTGCAACTTCTAATAATGCTGCTGCTCTTGCATCTTTACTTACCAATAAATTTCTAAGGAATTCTGTTAGCCCTTCAAGTAGTGTATCTCCTTCAAATCCTTTTTGGTTTATATCATCAAATAACAATAGTGCATCGCTTAGTTTTTGTTCGGTTGCAAATTGTAATAGCTTGAAAAAATAATCTTCATCTAAAATATTGAGGTGCTCTAGTGTGTTTGAGTAGGTTAAAGAGCCTCCTGTAAAGCTTACAATTTTATCTAAGATGCTTAAAGCGTCTCTCATACAACCCTCACTCTTTTGTGCTATTACATGTAAAGCCGCATTTTCTGCAGTTGTATGTTCTTTATCGCAAATCTCTTTTAAGTGTGTGACGGTGTCGTTTGTTGTTATTCTTTTAAAATCAAAAATTTGACAACGACTAAGAATAGTTGGTAATATTTTATGTTTTTCAGTAGTGGCTAAAATAAAAATAGCATAAGGAGGCGGCTCTTCCAATGTTTTTAAAAATGCATTAAAGGCTGATGCACTAAGCATATGAACCTCATCTACAATATACACTTTGTAATCTCCTGCTTGAGGTGCAAAGCGGACTTGCTCCACTAGCGAACGAATGTCATCTACAGAGTTGTTGCTTGCAGCATCTAATTCATGAATGTTTAAGGATGTTCCATTATCAAAAGATACACAGCTGTTGCAGGTGTTGCAAGCCTCACCATCAGCGGTTTTTGATTCGCAGTTTATTGTTTTAGCCAGTATTCTTGCACAAGTAGTTTTACCAACACCTCTAGGCCCGCAAAACAAGAATGCGTGTGCCAGTTGGTTATGGGTGATAGCGTTTTTTAAAGTAGTTGTAATGTGCGATTGCCCTACAACGGTACTAAAATTTTGTGGCCTATATTTTCTTGCAGATACTACAAATTTTTCTTTTTCCATATTACTTCCTAATCCTTTTATTGGATATAAAAATCTCCAATGCTATTCCAGCAAATCTAAATATAGTTAGTGGTATTGGCAAATGTAGGTATTCGCCTTTGGCGAATACAGCAATACGCCTGTGGCGTTTTAAGATGCTGAACCCTCCACAGGCGGGTTCCTACAACATCGGGTGCCTCAAAAACGTTTTTTGTCTATCAAATAAATACCTGTACGTACATAGTTTTCTACTTATATAAGTTTTGCCGAGAGAGCTAGCTACATTTACCATTTTTGGATTAAAATCACCAATCCATTGCATTTCATATTCAGTGTAAGGGCTTTCATCAGATTGCATATAACCTGCTGCCTCACCAATTATATATGAATCTACCCCTTTGCCCTGCCATTCTGGTACGACTCCAAATACAAGACCACTAAATTTTTTATTCTTTTTAAATGTCTTTAGCCAAAGAAATTTCAATTTGTGAACTAAGCTAAAATTTCCATGCAAATATTTAAACCACTGATTAAGGTCTGGAATATTTACAAACATTGCCACTGGCTCATGATCATAATAGGCATACCAAATTAATTTTTCATTCATAAAAACTTTCATTTTTTTGAATAAAATTAAGACTTGTGCAGGGCTCATTTGTTTAAGACCTCCATGGCCTGCCCATGCTTTATTATAAACTATGGCAAAATCGTTTGCGTATTTCTCCAAATTATCTTTGTATAAATGTGAAGAGGCAAATTTTTCATTAGAAGCATGTGCTGCATGACGTTCCCATATTTTTTTTTCTAATGGTTCTTTTGGAGATAACCCAAAACACAATTGCTCGTAAAAAACTTTAAATCCATAATTTTCAAATAATTGAATATAATAAGGAGGATTATAATTCATGCTATACATTGGCTCATGAAAACCTTGTGTAACTAAGCCCCACCAATTATCTCTTTCTCCAAAATTAATAGGACCATCCATCGCTTGTATATCTAGTTGTTGTAGCCAATCTTTGGCGGTATCAAATAATAAATTTGCTGATGGTTGATCTTCTATACATTCAAAAAATCCTATCCCACCAACTGAAACATCATCACCTTTGTTTTTGTATTTATTGTTTACAAAAGCTGCAATTCTTCCAATTGTATTGTTACCATCATCTACCAAAATCCAACGAGCTATTTTGCCAAACTTAAAAGATTTATTTTTTGTTGGATCAAAAACCTGTTGTACATCTTTTGTGAGTGGCTGTATCCAATTGGGATCATTTTTATAAATATTAGTGGGAAGTTTATAAAACGCAGTTTCTTGCGCTGGCGAGTCTACTAAAGAAATTTGCATGGGTGAAATTAAAGAAAAATGATTATTTCTGCAAAGGATAATAAAATGGGAGAACGAACAGGAAATTTATGCTGATTTCAATTCCTTCCTCAACTCCACGGCCGTCTTACTACTTCCATCGTGTGACCAACCAGGCGGCATCAATAAATATTTTATTTTGGTTGAAAAAGGAAGGTTACGTTTCATATCCTTATATATTTTTCGCCACTCATAAAAAACATGGTTAAAAGGGTTGTCTGCATTTTGTACTGCAGAGGTAAGTCCATAAACTACTGGTTCTTCAGGTAACTCATCTTGAAAAGTACCAAACATTTTATCCCAAATAATAAGGCACATACCCATGTTTTTGTCTAGATAAATAATGTTGCTTGCATGGTGTACTCTGTGGTGTGCAGGTGTTACAAATATAGCTTCTATAAATTTGGGTAGTTTTTGAATGTAACGAGTATGAACAATAATTCCATAGGTTTGTGTTACACCATACATAAAAATAATATCAATAGGTTTAAAACCTACAAGCGTTAGCGGGATAAAATAAAAAAAACGATACACCGGTTGAAATACAGATGAGCGAAAACCGGTTGTTAAATTAAATTCTTCGGATGAATGATGGGTGAGGTGTACGGCCCAAAAAAGCCTACAATAATGATCTACCCTATGTTCTATATAAAAAGCAAAGTCTTCAAAAACAAATAGCAAAAACCAATATAAATAGGCATTTTCTATAGCAAAAAAATGATGTTTATATGTCCACATCAAAACAGCTACGTAAAATACCCATCTAAGTAATCCGTCTAAAGAGGCATTCATTAAAGTGAGTAATATGTTTTGAATAACGCCTTTAACTGTGTAAAATTTTTTATGCCCCCAATTACTCAATAGGATTTCAATCCCAATTACAATCGTGTAAAATGGAATAGAAAGTAGTAAGAACCATGTTTCTCTGGCAGATTGCATGTGAAAATTAGAGGTTAAAAGTTATTAGTTTGCTTTCAACACAAAAGCAATTACGTAATAATTTATACATTAGGTAAATCTGTTTGGGAGTTTTTTGACTAATTAATAAAATATTGTTAACTGCTAAATAGATCTTGCTATGAAAATTATTTAATAAAGGATGTAAAACAAATAAAGATTAACAAATAACCAACTGCCCTAAACCGCCATAATATCTACTTCCTTAGCTGCAAGATGTTTTTCTACTAAGCCTATAAACTTATCAGTTACGGTTTGCGCTTCTGCCTCTGCATCTTTACATTCATCTTCACTTGCGCCGTCTTTTTGTAATTTTTTTATTTGCTCTATGGCGTCTCTTCTAATATTACGGATAGAGATTTTTGCTTGTTCACCTTCTGCTGCAGATTTTTTTACCATCTCTTTGCGTCTTTCTTCTGTAAGTGGTGGCAAGAATAAGCGAATGATGTTACCATCATTCTGAGGATTAATGCCAATGTTTGCTTGACTTATAGCTCTGTCAATAGCTTGTAGCATACTTTTTTCGAAAGGTTGCACTGTAATAGTACGAGCATCTAGTGTGCTTATGTTTGCTATTTGACTAATAGGAGTTGGACTACCATAATAGTCTGCTACAATACCATCAAGCATTACTGGGCTTGCTTTACCTGCTCTTATTTTAGAAAGTTCTATTTCCAAGTGACCAATAGCTTTCTGCATTATACTGGAAGCCTCTTTTGTAATATTATCTAATTCTGCTGACATAGTTTTTAAATTGTGTGCAAAGCTAAAAAAATCTGACTTTAAAAGGTCAGATTTTTAATATTTTAAATAATGTTTGATTAATTATTTTGCAATTGCTTGCTCTTGTGGCACAAGACCGTATATTTTGTTAGCTACTTTTAGTTCTGGTTCCTTATTATTTGCAATAAACAATTGTTTCTTCTTTTGTCTAAAAAGATAAACTAAACCAGTAAATGAGAAGGCCAACCCTATTAGTACCCCTAAAAGTAACGTTGTATTTAAATCTCTTAACAAATAAGCAATACCTACAAAGCCTAGTGTAGTTGCCATGCAAGTAAAAGTTATTTTTTTGTGAGAAAACCCTAAATCCAGCAGAAAGTGATGAATGTGTATTCTATCAGGACTAAATGGAGATTTTCTATTTAAAATTCTTAGACCAAATACCCTTAGTGTATCAAATAATGGCACCATAAGAATTGCAAAACCAATTGCAGGAGATGCATGTAAGCTATAATTATTGCCGGTAGTACCTGCAACGTTAATAAATTTTATTACAAGTATTGAGTTAATGAGGCCGAGAAGCAAAGATCCAGTATCTCCCATAAAAATTTTTGCGGGAGAAAAATTATAAATTAAAAAACCTGCAATTGCTCCGGAAAGAGCTATTGCCATTACAGCATAAGTGAGCTCGTTTGCAAAATAAAAGTAAATACTAAAAACTATTGTAGTTGTAAGCCCAAGGCTTCCGGCAAGGCCATCTACACCATCAATAAGATTAAACGCATTTGTTATAACTATTACAGCAAATAGCGTGAGAAATATACTTGCAATGTGTGGGATTTCGTTTAATCCCAAAAATCCGAACATATTGTTTAAGTAGATATTACCAAAACGCATAATGATTACAGCAGCTATAATTTGGCCAATAAGTTTTTTAGTTGCTGATAGAACAAGAATATCATCCTTGAGACCGAGGAAAAATATAACAATTGCTGCCGCAGCAAAATATTTGAGTTTATTTAAATCTGCTGCAAACTCTGGTACACAAAGTAGCATTGCTACAATAAAGCCTCCAAAAATTCCCAAACCTCCAAGTGTGGGTATAACCGCTTTATGAACTTTGCGTTCATCTGGCTCATCAAACAACTTTTTAGTTTTAGCCACCTGTATTATTACTGGTATAGAAAAAAAAGTTATTATAAATGCTATAAAAGCACTGATTATTAGATATTGCATAAATCTTGTTAAACCTATTATTCACAAAAATAGAGAAATTGTGTGTACAATTAACATTCCTTTAGCCATTTATTAGTTTATCCATATATTTTATGCCAAAATGATATTTATTTGATAACGCCAGAATCTGCCAATTATTATTTTTTTTAACAAATATCCCGTTTAGAAATATTTATGTAAAGTTTAAAGTAGGTTTGCACAATATTGAAATAACAAAAAATAAAACGGCAAATGAGCAATCTAAAAGAAATAGCTACTCAAGTAAGAAGAGATATTGTAAGAATGGTGCATGGGGTACAAAGTGGCCATCCAGGAGGCTCACTTGGATGTACAGATTTTCTGACAGCGTTGTATTTCGATGTAATGAAGCATGATAATAGTTTTAAAATGAATGGAATAGGAGAAGATTTGTTCTTTTTAAGTAACGGGCATATTTCTCCAGTCTTTTACAGTGTACTTGCCCGCAGCGGATATTTTCCTGTAGCAGAACTTGCTACTTTTCGTAAATTAAATACAAGATTACAAGGGCATCCTACCACACATGAGCATTTGCCTGGCGTACGTGTAGCAAGTGGCTCGCTTGGCCAAGGTATGAG
>JANMFB010000064.1:0-20255 GCA_031377605.1 Ferruginibacter sp. | reverse complement strand
AGGTTATAACCTGTTGAATTTTTGAGCACATTCGCACCTGTCCAAATAATTTCTCCTGTAGGTAAAACTACTTGCAGGTTTAAGACATAATCTTTTACTACACCATATTTAACTGCTTTTGGACCACCACTATTCTCGGCTATATTGCCCCCTATAAAACAACTTCCCCTACTGCTTGGGTCTGGTGGGTAAAACAACCCTTTTTCTTTTACAGCATTTTGTAATACTTCTGTAATTACGCCAGGCTCTGTGGTTACTTGTAAATTTTTTTCATCAATTTCTACAATGCTATTCATCCGCTCAAAAGATAAAACCACACCACCAAAGGTTGGTAATGCGCCGCCGCTAAGACCCGTACCTGCGCCTCTAGGTGTAACAGGAATTTTATTGGCATTGCAAATTTTCATTATTGCACTAATCTCCTCTGCTGTACGAGGTTTTAATACAATATCTGGCAAGAAATAGAGATTCTCCGTTTCATCTTTTGCACAAATATCCAACGTTTCATTATCTGTAAAAATATATTGCTCACCCAGAATTGCTTTGAATGCTTCATATTGATTCAAAAAAATAGATTTGCTTCCTATCACTTCGCTCATAAACTAGATTTGATACAAAGTTCGGAGAAAAAGCAATAGGTCGTGTTTGGTTTTCTTGATTAAAGATTTTTCCGCTACTTTTGCACCCAATTAAAAACAACAACAATGGCAACTACAACAGACATACGTTCTGGTCTTATCATCAAAGTAGATGGTAGTTTATATCAAGTAATTGAATTTGGACAAAACAAAACTGCACGTTCTGCGGCTAAAGTTTGGGCAAAGTTGAAAGGTGTAGACAATACAAGAACCATAGAGCAAACTTGGAACTCAGGCGAAACTATTTTCCCTGTAAGAGTAGAAAAGAGAGCATATTCTTATTTATACAAAGATGACACAGGCTATAGTTTTATGGATGTGGAAACCTTTGAGCAGATAACTGTTGCAGAAACAATGATAGATGCTCCAAAGTTTTTAAAAGATGGACAAGAAGTTTCTGTATCTATTAATGGTGAAACTGATATGCCAATGGCTGTAGAATTACCAGACAAAATCGTTTTATTGGTTACTTACAGTGAGCCAGGTATGAAAGGCGATACAGCTACAAAAACGCTAAAACCTGCAACTGTAGAAACTGGGGCTACTGTAAACGTTCCTTTATTTGTAAATGAGGGTGAACTTATAAGAGTAGTAGCAAAAACAGGAGAATATGTGGAGAGAGTGAAGGGATAGTACTGGAGTGGTAAGTATTAAGTTATTCGTGTTGAAATTTGAGCCGTTAGGTTTTGGCTTTGAAGGCTTCATTCTTTAGAAAATATTACATCAAAAAATGGACATTGCACCCGCAGTGTCCATTTTTCATTTTGGGGTTATTTATAACCATTTCTCCCCATTTTTTAATCATTTTAGCCCTTTTTTGGCAAAAAAATTCACATTTTAAGCAATTTCTCAAAAATAATAGTTGTCCATTTAATTAATGATTCCTTAACTTAGCAGCCCCTAATTATTGCTTTCACCTTTAAAAATCTATTATGGATATTAAGCAAGTACAAGAGTTGGTAAAACTCATAAATAAAACTTCAATTGGAGAAATTACCATAGAAGAAAATGGCACAAGAATTACCATTAAACAAAAGAAAGACCCATCACAGAAGATTTATAGCACAGGAGCGCCAATGCAAGCTGCGCCAGCTGCAGCACCTGCAGCAGTACCAGCACCCGCTATTGCAGCAGCCCCTGTAGCAGCAGCCCCAAAAACAGATAATTATATAACTATAAAAAGCCCAATGATTGGTACTTTTTACCGCCAAGCAGGCCCAGGCAAACCACTATTAGCTGCTATTGGCGACCAAGTAGCACCAGGCAAAGTAGTTTGCATTATAGAAGCCATGAAACTTTTTAATGAAATTGAAAGTGAAGTAAAAGGAACTATTGTAAAAGTATTGGTAGAAGATGCTAGCCCTGTTGAGTTTGATCAGCCATTGTTTTTGGTAGAACCTAATTAATTTGCTAATAAGCTGATGTGCTAATTCTTTGTTTTTAATCAAAAAACTTTTATGCAAAAAGAAATGATTGAGAAAAATCCAATTTTAAAATCGTCCATTGATTTTGCGATATTGGTAACAGCGTTTTGTGAAATATTAAACAGCAATAAACAATTTATCATCAGTAAACAACTTACGCGTTCTGCAACATCTATTGGTGCAAATGCTATGGAAGCACAAAACTGTGAAAGTAAAGCAGCCTTTATTCACAAAATAAAAATATCGGCTAAAGAAGCAGCCGAAACCCATTTTTGGCTATTACTTTGCGAGCGAAATAAAAACTTTGCAAACACAGAAATTTTACAAAATAAATTAATAGAAATACAAAAAATATTAAATTCAATTTTAGGTACAGCAACAAGAAAAACTCCTATAAGTTATTTTTCTTAGCTTCCTTATTTTTTAAAACGCTACGTGTTAGCATTAGCACATTAGCATATTATCACATCAGCAAACTAACAAGATGTTCAAAAAAATATTAATAGCAAACAGAGGCGAAATTGCCCTACGTGTAATTCGTACTTGTAGAGAAATGGGAATAAAAACTGTAGCAGTATATTCCACAGCAGATAAAGATAGCCTGCATGTAAAATTTGCAGACGAAGCCGTTTGTATAGGCAAACCTGCAAGTGCAGATAGTTACCTCAACATACCGCATATAATGGCAGCCGCTGAAATTACCAACGCAGATGCTATACACCCTGGATATGGCTTTCTTGCCGAAAATGCAAAATTTGCAAAAATTTGTGCCGACCATGGCATAAAATTTATAGGCCCCACACCAGATATGATCAATGCCATGGGCGATAAAGTAACTGCCAAGGAAACAATGATAAAAGCAGGTGTACCCGTTGTGCCAGGTGTGGATGGATTGCTAAGAGATGCACAGCACGCAATAGAAGCGGCTAGAGAAATTGGCTATCCTATTATAATGAAAGCAACTGCTGGTGGCGGTGGTAAAGGTATGCGCCTAGTATGGGAAGAAAGTGAAATAGAAAAAAACTTTGATAATGCAAAAACAGAAGCAGCAGCATCGTTTAAAAACGATGGTCTGTATATGGAAAAATATATTGAAGAACCACGCCACATAGAAATACAAGTAGCAGGCGACCAATACGGCAATGCATGCCACATGAGCGAAAGAGATTGCTCTATACAACGCCGCCACCAAAAATTGGTAGAGGAATCTCCTTCTCCATTTATGACTGACGAACTAAGAGAGCGTATGGGAGAAGCTGCCATAAAAGCTACTAAGTGTATAAACTACGAAGGCGTGGGCACCATAGAATTTTTGGTAGATAAGCACCGCAACTTTTATTTTATGGAGATGAACACACGGATACAAGTGGAGCATTGCGTAACAGAGGAAGTAATAAATTTTGATCTTATAAAAGAACAAATAAAAATAGCAGCTGGCGAGAGCGTAAGTGGTAAAAACTACTATCCTATTATGCATGCCATAGAATGCAGGATAAATGCCGAAGACCCTTACAATGATTTTCGCCCTTCGCCCGGAAAAATTACGGTACTACACCAACCAGGTGGGCATGGCGTAAGAGTAGATAGCCACGTATATGCAGGCTATGTAATACCGCCCTACTACGATAGTATGATTGCAAAACTCATTACTGTTGCACAAACAAGAGAAGAAGCTATAGACACGATGTTTCGTGCACTAAGCGAATATGTGATAGAAGGTGTAAAAACAACTATACCATTCCATTTACAATTAATGCAAAACGAAGATTTTAAAAGTGGAAATTTTACTACGAAATTTTTGGAGAGTTTTACGATGAAGTAGCGGTGAGTTGCGGCTACGAGTTGTTGAAGTTTAAAATAGTTTGTTGGCTGTCGATTTTCGGCGGCCATTTTTTTGTGTTTTATTTTTAGTAGCATAAGCAATTGTAAAAAGCCGAGCAGCGGTTTCGTGTGTTACGCTGCAAGCTTTTGCTCGTACCTCACAAAAGGCTATCCGCTGCACCCACGGCTATGGCGAGCAGCAAACCATTGTTGAACTTTTATGGAAGCTTAGATATATGCAGATAAAAGTTTTTTTATTGCATAGAAATTCTTTCAATAGTACTTCATTTTCACACTAGTTGGAAAACTGCAACTAAAGCAACATCGTGCAATCACTTCTTAAGCAGAGGTCATCATTGATTTAAAATGCGCTATAAATTAGGATTATCCAACAACGGTTAAGGTAAGCAGAAGCATTTATGCAACAATAGGAAATGCTAGTGTTGTAATATACATTTTCAATAAACTAAGATTTGCATTTTCAATTGTTGGCTTTTTTAGATAATTTTTGTGATGTTGAAAACAATTTAAAATGCAGATTATAAATGTATGATTATTAGAAAATTAAAATTTGGAAAAGTGGAGAGTTGCGGCTAATTTGTGTTGGGGGGCAGCAATTTGTACCTCACTCATTTTGCCAGTTTTATTGAATTTTTCACGTAGAAATTTGTTTCCTAATAAAGAAACTTCTATATTCGTAGAAGAAATGGAATGGAGCAAAAATTTAGAGTCGAATTTTTAGAAGAAGCTAAAGAATTCCTAGACAATTTAGAAGAGAAAAGTCGAGAAAAAATTTATTATAATATTTGGAAAGCGACACAAATCAACGACAATGAGCTTTTCAAAAAGTTGAAAGATGAAATTTGGGAGTTTAGAACGCTTTATAAAAAAACATATTTTAGACTATTCGCATTTTGGGACAAGTCGAATAATGAAGATACAATTGTAATTTCTACTCACGGACTTATAAAGAAAACGGACAGAACCCCAAGTGTAGAATTTGAAAGAGCAGAAGCTTTGAGAAATCAATATTTTAAAGAAAAAAATAAAAAGAAATGAAAACTTATAGTTTAGAAGAAATGACAAACAAGCACATTGGAAAAATCGGCACTCCAAAACGTGACGCTTTTGAAAGTGAGTTGAAACTTGATTTACTAGGACACACTATTAAATCAATAAGGAAAGAAAGAAATTTGACACAGGAAGAACTTGGAGAATTAGTTGGAGTGAAAAAAGCACAAATTTCAAAAATTGAAAATTCTGTAACAGATGCAAGGTTTGAAACTATTTTAAAAGTATTCAAAGCACTCAACACCAAAATCAATTTTAGTGTTGAGGTTGGAAAATCAACATTGGCGATTAGGTAGAAGATTTGCCGAACGCCCAACACTGCTTTTGGCAATTTGGTGGCTTCCGTTAGCAACAATGTGCATTGGGTTCGCTAATGAGCTTTTATTTCGGCTTGACAAATATTGCTGAACATTGATAAGTTATATTTATCTTGGTACAAAACCAAGCAGCGGCTCCGGGCGGAAGTTTTTAAAATTCCACCACATTGCAAAGCACTACCGTTGTACGTCACTTTATTGGAAATCCTACAAAATTTAAAGTACCATGACAAGACTTATTTTTCTAATAACAATTTTATTTCTAGTAAATACTTTAAAGGGACAAAGTCCAAATGATTGGGGAGCATTTGGACAAGGAATTAATGCAAAGCCATATTTAGGAAAAAACTTTAAGCTTGAAGCAGCAGTTAAAGTAAAATTAATTGATACTACTGCTGATGCTGAAATTTGGTTTAGAGTGGACAAACCAAATAAAAAAACAGGTTTTTTTTACAATATGATGGACAAACCAATAAGAGCTAAAGATTGGGTAGTTGTAAAAATTGAAGGAAAGATTGATAAAGATGCAGAATATCTAGTTTTTGGAGGGTTATATCACCGTAAAGGAATTTTTCATTTTGACAATTTTAAATTATCAATTGAAACATCAAAAGGTAATTTTGAAGAAGTTAAAATCCCTAATGGAAATTTTGAAGATGACACTTTAACAACTAAATGGAAACCATTTAAAACTCAAGTTGGTTTTGAATTGACAAATAATAAGAATGATTTTTTTGAAGGAAAACAATCTTGTAGGGTTGATGGTTCTGTTATAAAAAAAATCAATTCATTTGGAGATAATGACAGCATCGGAAAATTTGCAAATGTTAATGGAATAAAAATTTACTACGAAGAATATGGAAAAGGTCAACCTTTATTATTACTTCATGGAAATTCAGAATCAATTCAATCATTCAAACTCCAAATTCCAAAATTATCTGAAAAGTATAGAGTGATAGTAGTTGATACAAGAGGTCAAGGTAAATCAACTGAGGATGGAAAGCTCTATACTTACGATTTATTTGCTGAGGACATGAATGCTTTTTTAAATAGCTTAAAATTAGACAGCATAAACATTTTAGGTTGGAGTGATGGAGGAAATACAGGATTAATTATGGCAATGAAGTATCCTAAAAAAGTAAAGAGATTAATTACGATGGGAGCAAATGTTTTTATTGATAATTCAGTGGTAGATAAATGGGTTTTTAAGGAATTAAATAACCAATTAAAAGAAATGAAATTTGACACTTCTTATGCCGATAGAAACCGGGTAAGGCTTATAAATTTATTACTTACAGAACCAAAACATAATTTTGAAGAATTAAAAATAATAGATTGCCCAGTGTTAGTACTTGCAGGTCAAAAAGACATTATCAAAGAAAACCATACAAAAAGCATTGCCGAAAATATAAGAAAAGGTAAACTTTTAATAGCACCAAAAGAGACACATTATTATCCGACTGAAAATTCAAAAGCGTTTAACGAAACAGTAATTGAATTTTTGAATGAAAAGTAGAAAAGCGAACGTACAACACTGCGTTGTGTTCAAGTGTAGAGGAATGAAGCCCAATGAACAGCGGTTCGCTATTGGGCTGTAGTTCGGGCAGAAGTTTTTCAATTTAGCTTTTGTAATTTTCATTTTTCTTCATTTCTTTCTTCAGAATTTATTCCGGGCGAAAGGAATTCTAATTCCACACCTGGACAAAGCGCTACCGTTAGTCAGAATTTTAAAAGACAACGAAAAATTAATTGAAAATACAATATATGAAATCAAAGTTTTTCGTATTAACAACTCTACTTCTCTTTGCAAGGGGTTGCGACTTTTATTCGACAAGTCTTTGGTTTTTTGAAAATCCAGCGGGTGAGACAAATCCTTTATATAGATTTTTTGGCGTTGGGTGGATTGGTTTAATAATTGCAAACGTAATTATTGTTGGACTAATCATTTATGCTTTTTACTTTTATTCATTTAAGTATAAAAATACAAGGCAGACATCATCGAAAAAACTGACTGACTTTGTTTCAGAATTATACTTTAATGAGAAGGGACGTTTTTTTCAAATTTTCTATAAAACACCAAAGAACAAATCGACACTTTTAGCACATACAGGCTATGTTTTTGTAAGGGTAGTTATTGTTGCAAGCTTTATGGCGACATTTCATAATATTTGCCAATTCTATAATATCTCTTTTTACAACTCATATAGAGAATTTGTTGGCAGACCATTATATGTAATTTATGGACTTCTATTAATTTCATTATTTTATTTTTCATTCCGACTGTGGAGCAAAGAGTACAAGTTGACAATTAAAAAATTTGAAATAGATAATTGAGAAGAAAAACTACTGCCAACATATGGTTTGGCATTATTAGGGCTTGAAGAATACTGACTCAACATTTGTTTGTATGCTTAGTTCGGGCTCGACATTATAAATTAGGATTATCCAACAACGGTTAAGGTAAGCAGAAGCATTTATGCAACAATAGGAAATGCTAGTGTTGTAATACACATTTTCAAAAAACTAAGACTTGTATTTTCAATTGTTGGCTTTTCTAGATAATTTTTGTAATGTTGAAAAGAATTTAAAATGCAGATGATAAATATATGATTATTAGAAAATTAAAATTTGGAAAAGTGGAGTGTTGCGGCTAATTTGTGTTGGATGTCATATTTTGATACACCCTAAAAATGAAAAACTCAATATGAAATATATTTTACTTCTTGCGACATTTTTTTCATTGAAAACATCTGCTCAAACTAACTTGTCATTTAATAAACGATTTGTAGAGTGTGAAGACAAATGGGTTGCATTTTCAATGAATAAGGACAGTTCATTTACGTTTGGTTTTATTTACATTGATTCACAGGCAGGACTTACCTTAAACAGAGAAGGAAACTTTAAAATTAATCAAGACAATACCTTGAAAGTTGAAAAACTAAAAGAAGCAAATATTAAAGTTAGGCTTCAAGCAAATAATGTGAAAGTTGCAATTATTCCTGTGACATTGTATAAAGATTTAGAAATTGAACAATTTCCAAATTGGTTAAAATTTTACAAGACTGACACTACTTCTGCAAAGCATTTTTATGATTGGGGTTTTATGTATAATGGTTGGAATGAATGTGCAAAAGCTTTGACATATTTAGAAAAAGCAGAAAAAATTAATCCTAACTATAAAGGACTTTCAGTAGAACTTTCATTTTCATATAATTGTTTGAAACAATATAACAAAGCAGAAATTATATTATCTAATGAATTAAATAGAAACTCTAACGATGCTTATGTAAACAAAGAATATATCTACACTTTGATAAGTAATTCGAAAATCGATGCTGCAATAGAACAATTTGAAAAATCTATAAAAACACTTAAAGATGTTCAATACAATGCAGAAAATTGCTTTAACATAATGGGCAACTATTATACAAAAAAAGATAAACAAAAATTTAATCTATGGTATTCACGACTAAAAACAATTCCAAATAGAAGTGATATGATAAATAATTACGCTGAGAAATTGAATTTGGAAGTCAATAAATAATACGGCAGCCAACAATGCGTTTGGCTATATGGTGGCTGCGGTAAGCAACAATGAGAATTGGGATCGCTATTGGGCTTTTGTTTCGGACAAACATTGCTGAACATTGGTAAGTTATATTTATCTTTAGTACAAAGCCAAGCAGCGGTTCCGGGCGAAAGAATTTCAAATTCCACTACATCGCCAAGCGTTACAGTTGGTGGCAATTTTAGCGACACATCACACACCTCAAATAAAATCATAAAATGAAAATCAAAATTACAATCGTAATTCTTCTAGTTGGTCAAATTGCCTTTGCACAGGACAGAGTTAAAAAAATTGACAGTCTTCTCAATTCAATTTACTCATACAAAAAAATAAATGGAAACTTTCTTATTGCAGAGAAAGGGAAAGTTATTTACAGCAAAAGTTTTGGTTATGCCAACGAGGAAACGAAAGAAAAATTAAACGAAAATTCTGTTTTTGAATTAGCATCTTGTTCAAAACAGTTTACTGCAATGGCAATTATGATACTTAAAGAAAAAGGGAAATTGAATTTGGACGATAATATCACAAAATTTATTCCATCACTTTCAAATTATAAAGGAATAACTATAAGAAACTTGCTATACCATACAGGTGGGCTTCCTGACTATATGGAATTAATGGACAGTTTGTTTGACAAATCAAAAATTGCTACCAACAAAGACATAATTGCTATTTTCAATAAGCAAAATCCAAAAATTTTATTTGAGCCAAATACAAAATACGAGTATAGTAACACAGGATATGCACTTTTGGCTTCAATAATAGAAAAGGCTTCGGGTTTAACCTTTTCAGACTTTCTAAATAATAGTATTTTCAAACCTTTGCAAATGAAAAACACATTTGTATATACTCGTAGATTATCACCAAAGAAAATTAACAATTATGCTTTTGGTTACGTTTATTCCGACAGTTTGAAAAAATATTTATTGCCAGATGAAATAACGGAAACAAAAATGGTTATTTGGCTAGATGGAATTGTAGGAGATGGTTGTGTAAACTCCACTGTAAATGACTTATTAAAATGGGACAGAGCATTATATACTAACAAATTACTTTCAGCAGTTGGTATGAAAGAAATTTTTGAAGTAGCGACGTTAAATGATAAATCAAAAACTAATTATGGCTTCGGTTGGGAAGTTGAAGAAAATGCTGACTTTGGAAAAATTGTATCTCATAGTGGTGGTTGGCCAGGCTATGTTACACATATTGACAGACATATCACAAATGACAAAACAATAATAATACTTCAAAATCATAATGATGTTTCAATTCCTATCAAATCAATTAGGAATATCTTATACAATAAGGCATTACCAATAAAAAAAGTAAGAAAAGAGATTGTTTTAAAAATAGAACAGTTACAAAAATTTGTGGGAACTTATGAAGTTGAAAAAGAATTTGAAATTAAAATATCTCTAGAGAAAGACCAACTAATTGCACAACTAACAGGACAAAAGGCTTTTCCAATATTTGCTGAAAGTGATATGCAATTTTTTCTAAAAGTAGTAGATGCACAATTTCAATTTGAGCAAAATGAAAAAGGTGAAATAGTGAAATTATTTTTATTGCAGAATGGTAATAAGATAGAAGCAAAACGGACAAAGTAGAAAAAAAATCAGCAGCATTGCATAACTTGTCCCGCCTTAGCGGGATCCAAGCTTTGGTTTCGGCGGAGGGAATTCTACTGTCCATTAGTTCTTAACTTCGGCTTTTGTTTATTAATTTAGCTTCAGTGCAGGGCAGACAGTTGGTCAATTCCTCTAAAGCACGAAGGCTCGAAGGTAATGTGCCATTTTTATGGACAATCTACAAAATTTTAATGTTTCTTTTTAACGAAACTTTCTTTATCTTTGTCCCGGCAATTAAAAATGCATGGACAAACTTTTCGACATCATATTTTTGGAAGAAGCTTTTGCTTTTTTAAGTGAACTTGACAGAAAGCACTATGAAAAAATATTGTACAACATTCGTAAAGCACAGACAGAACACGACCCTGAACTTTTCAAAAAACTTACAGACGAAATTTGGGAATTCAGAACGCTTTATCAAGGTTTACAATATCGCTTACTTGCTTTTTGGGACAAGACAAACACAGAAAATACTTTGGTTATTTCGACTCACGGTTTTGTAAAAAAACGCAGTAAAGTGCCAGACAATGAAATCCTAAAAGCAAAGCAACTTAGGACAAAATATTTTGAAGACAAGGACAAACAACTTAAAAAGAAAAAGAAATGAAAACATACTCGTTAAATCAAGTTCAAGACAAATTAATTGGCAAAGTTGGTACTGCCAACAGAGACAAATTTGAGTACGAACTTCAAATGGATTTAATTGGCAAAGCAATTAAACAGACAAGACAAGAACGCCATTTGACACAGGAAGAATTGGGCAAACTTATAGGTGTTCAAAAAGCACAAATTTCAAGACTTGAGAGCAATGCTAGCAACGCAACTATGGACACTTTATTGAGAGTGTTTACTGCATTGAAAGCGAAAGTAAAGCTGCAGGTAGAATTGCCAAACTTGAACATTAGCGTTGGCCAATAAAACGGCGTACAACATTGCTTTTGGCAATTTGGTGGCTTCCGTTAGCAACAATGTGCATTGGGTTCGCTAGTGAGCTTTTGTTTCGGCTTGACAAACATAGCTGAACATTGGTAAGTTATATTTATCTTGGTACAAAACCAAGCAGCGTTTGCGGGCGGAAGTTTTTAAAATTCCACCACATTGACATGAGCTACAGTTATAGCCAATGGTAGGAGGCCGTTTACAAGACGACTGACCTACCAAAATTTAAACATTAAAACAAAGACAAACCATTTTGATACGTGCCCAAAAAAATATAGCCCATATTGCAACTTGAGAAAGAGTAAGCCAACACTCAAGCCAACCCGATGTTTTTTATTTTTTTCCCCACCGCATTTTTTTAAAAATAATTTTAGCCAGCCGCACAAATGGATCTTTTGGTTTTGCCCCGACTCAAAAAGTAGACCCTTCGGCAAAACTAAAAGAGCCACTTTTTAGCCAACGCATCTATAACAACAATAAACTTGACACGAATAACATGTTGAAAAATATGTTCAATATATTGCACCTTTTAAAAGTGAATTTTATATCTTTAACTCACTAAATAATTTAACAGCGGGGGCAACGCTTTAAATTCTGCACATAGACAAATGAAACCAAACAAAATTGGACAAGTAGCAAAGTTTCATACACCGCTACCAGACGAAAATCCCGACCAACTTTACGTTGTTTTAGAAATTATCGAAGACGACGAAAGACCAAGAGCTGACATCAAAGCATTAAACACAGGACTTTCCTTCCCTCCCATTAACACT
The DNA here is from genome assembly GCA_031377605.1 of Ferruginibacter sp. Lineage (GTDB taxonomy): Bacteria > Bacteroidota > Bacteroidia > Chitinophagales > Chitinophagaceae > Ferruginibacter. Next base: position 8,076 of record JANMFB010000064.1, on the reverse strand, counting down.
GTTAAGTTAGACGACCTCACAGTTGTAGAGGTTTACACTGCCGACCTTGTTGATCATAATGTAACTATCAAAAAAGCCGATTATTCACAAGCAACAGGAAAAGTTGTAAAAGTGAGTGAACAGAAAATAATGCTTGACTTGACCAAAGGGGTTAAAGGAGTTGAAACAAATGTTTGGTTGACAATTAATGACGAAAACCGAAAAGAACATATAGGAACTCTTTTTGTGAATTAAATAAAATGATGTGACGAAATTGGAAATAGATACTAAAGAAAAATTTATTCAGGATTACCGTCTGAAAATTGGTGATGCCATAAAAATTATTAGAGAGAAAAAAGGTTATAGCCAAGACGAACTAGCAGAAATAATGAATGTAAATCGTTCAACAATCTCAAAAATTGAAAATGGAAAATTTAGTTTCAGTATAGACTATTTATCAAAATTTTCTTGGTTTCTAGATTTTGAATTTCAATTAAAAGAAAGTAAAAACAATAAATCTATAAATCAAATATGAAAAAACTAAACTATATAGATTTATTTGCCGGTGCAGGTGGTCTTTCAGAAGGTTTTATCCGAGAAGGTTTTAATCCTATTGCCCACGTTGAAATGAATAAAGATGCTTGTGACACTATTAAAACCAGAACGGCTTATCATTGGCTAAAAGAAAATAGAAAAACGAAAATTTATAATGATTATCTTAAATCGGAAAACAAAAACAAGGAAGAACTTTGGAAAAATATTCCTGAACATTTAATCAATTCTGTTATCAATAAAGAAATTTCGGAAAAAACTATACCAGAAATATTTAAAACAATTGACAAAGAATTAAACGGAAAAAAAGTTGATTTAATAATTGGAGGACCTCCCTGCCAGGCCTATTCCATTGTAGGACGTGCCCGAAAGGATATGGAAAGCGACCCAAGAAATCATCTGTATAAACACTATGTAAAGTTTTTGGAAAAGTATCAACCCAATATGTTTGTGTTTGAAAACGTGCCGGGTATTTTATCTGCAAAAAACGGAGAATATCTTGATCAAATATTTAAAGCCGTAAAGAAAGCTGGTTATAAATTAGCTATTCCTCCAAAGAATCATTTGAATGCAAAGTCTTTTGGCGTTTTACAAGACAGAAAACGTGTTATTATAATTGGATGGAAACAAGAACTTAATTTATCCTATCCAAAATTTGTAGAACAGGAAAACGAATTTCAAATTTTAAAAGACTTATTTTCTGACCTAAAACCGCTAAAAAATGGCGAAGGAACTTTAAATGCTGTTGCATACACCAAGCCAACAACCGAATATTTAAAACAATCAAAGATCAGAAATGGTTTGGAGTTTGTGACTCAACACATTGTAAGACCTAATAACGAAAACGATTTAGAGATTTACCAAATTGCCGTTGAAGAATGGAATAATGGAAAAAGATTGAATTATGCTGAACTGCCTAAAAGGCTTATCAAACATACTAATACTGAATCTTTTGTTAACCGTTTTCAGGTTGTAAATGGCAGAGGTTTTTCACATACCGTTGTTGCACACATTGCAATGGACGGACACTATTACATCCACCCCGACAAGAAACAAAACCGTTCTATATCTGTAAGAGAAGCCGCCAGAATTCAATCTTTTCCTGATGATTATTTTTTTGAAGGAAGCCGAACAGCAGCATTCAAACAGATAGGAAATGCTGTACCGCCTTTAATGGCTGAAAAAATTGCCGATAAAATCAGGAAGATGATATGAATGAATTTATCAAAGCAGAAATAGCAAAGCCAAATCCAAAATCCACAATAAATTCATACAGGAGTTTTGGTTATAATTTATCAACAGCCGTAGCCGATATAATAGATAACAGCATTTCTGCAAGTGCTACCGAAATTCATATTGAATACAATTGGAATGGTCAAGATTCATTCATTTCTATTTATGACAACGGGCTTGGAATGAATAAGGAAGAACTTGTACTTGCAATGACACCAGGTAGTAAAGACCCAGAGGAAGAACGTAACGAAAAAGATTTAGGGCGTTTTGGAATGGGCTTAAAAACAGCTTCATTTTCACAATGCAAAAGACTTACTTGTATAACGAAAAAAGAAAATTACTCAACAATCAAACGTTGCTGGGATATTGATTTTATCAACAAAGAAAAGGAATGGCAGTTATTAGATTATGTTTCTGACAATTCATTTATTTATAAAGTAAATAATCAGAAATCAGGCACGTTAGTATTATGGCAAAAACTAGACAGAATTTTAGGAAATGCAGATAATAGTAACGAAACAGTTAAAAATGCATTTTATCTGGAAATGATGAACGTAAAGCTTCATTTGAGTTTAGTGTTTCATAAATTTATTGAAAGCAAACGGATAAAACTTTTCTTTCAAAATGAAGAAATTGAACCATACAATCCGTTTTTATTAAATCTGAAACCAAAGCCTGAAATGGGTTTACCTGAAAAATTTGGCAATGTAGAAATAACGTATTTCATACTACCTCATATGTCCGAAATAGGTAAATTGGAATATGAAAATTCTGGCGGTTCATTAGGCTGGTTTCAGCAACAAGGATTTTATATTTATCGAGGTGACAGATTGTTGGTTGCAGGAGATTGGCTTGGACTTGAAAAGAAAAGAGACTATTCAAAACTTGCACGAATAGCGGTTTGCTTTTCAAATGAAAACGATTTCAATTGGCATCTTGATATAAAGAAATCTACTGCAAATCCACCGATTGAAATAAGGCGTGAACTTTCACGGATTGCAAAAATTGCAATTATGAAGTCCGCAAAAATTTACAATTGGCGTGGACAAAAAAATGTTTCAGAAAACAGTATCACAAATCACGAATCGTTGTGGACAGATGAAAAAACAAGAGAAGGAATCAAGAAATATAAAATCAATAGGAAGCACCCTATAATTAAATCCTTGCTTGATGAAAATAGCAAATTAGCAGGGAAAGCACTGAAATTGCTGGAAGAAAATGTTCCAATAGAATTGATTTTAAGCAATCAAAATGAAGACCCATCATTTCACGAATTAGAAAAAGCAACTGACAAACCAAGTGACGATTTAATCAATTTGGCTGTTGAACTTTATAAAATAAATGTATCACAAGGAATACCTGAATCATTGGCTAAGCAACAAATAATGAGTGCTACGCCATTTAATTTATTTCCTTTAATTAACGAATATTTGAAATGAGCAATTTACTCCATTCAGCAAGAGCGATAGCTCACACATTGTTACAAGTACATCAAGGACAAATTACTGATGATGTACTTTTAACAGTAATAGAAAAAGCATCAGCAATCAATATAGTTGAAGGGCAAACTTTTGACAAACAAGAATTATTTGAAATTCTTCGTGCTGATTTTAGTATTGGAAAAGGAGAAATTACAATTCTATCTGAAGATGTTGAACCTTGGTTGAAAGAAGAAAAGGCAAGTATTAATTTTGAATTATGGAATAGGTACAAACTGTATATGTCAGAAAACGACCCGTCATTTCCTGTAAATGACTTGGACGACTTTACTGATAAAATTCTTGACAAATGTGTTAATCCAAAAAAAGATGGCTCTTGGGACAGACGTGGAATGGTTGTAGGACACGTTCAATCAGGGAAAACCTCCAACTATGTTGGACTTGTAAATAAAGCCACAGATGCAGGATACAAAGTAATCATCATAATTGCAGGAACGATCAGTTCTTTACGAAGACAAACACAAGAAAGAATTGATTCTGGTTATATTGGAAGAAACAGTTCTGCATTTATTAGAGAAAATGAAAATAGAGTTATTGGCGTTGGAAAATACAGAGTAAATACTGACATCTATTCGCTTACATCCTCTTATTACAAAAGTGGTGACGAAGGTGATTTTAGCCAATCAGTTGCAAATAGATTAAACATTCCAATTGGTAAAAATCCTGTTGTCTTTGTTATAAAGAAAAACAAAAGTATTCTTGAAAATTTAATTGATTGGTTTTCAAAAAATGAAAACATCAGAACGGTGAATGAAACCCCAAAACTGTTTGACGTCCCTGCCTTAATAATTGACGATGAAGCCGATTCTGCTTCGGTAAATGCAACAAAAGATATCAATGAAATAAAAACAATTAATCGTTTAATCCGAACACTACTAAACATTTTCAATCAGAATACTTTTGTAGGTTACACCGCTACACCTTATGCAAACTTGTTTATTCCGCAAGATTTTAATGAAGAACTAACCACAACAATAAAAAATAAGCAATACAAAATCGGAGAAGATTTATTTCCAAGAGATTTTATCATCAATATAAAAGCACCTACAAATTACATTGGTGCAGCAAAAATTTTCGGGTATGCAAACCCAATTCCTGAACTCACAAAAGAGCCATTGGATATTTTTAGAGAAATTGATGATGCACACTCTATTTTTAAAGTAAATGTAAAATCTTCAAATGAAAATCCAAGGTGGGATAATCATGATATTACGGCCTACAATAAAGACGATTTACCCGAATATCTTCCGCCAAGTCTTGAAAGTGCAATAAAATCATTTATTCTGACTTGTTCAATCCGCAGGATTCGGGGACACGAAAACAAACACAATTCAATGCTTGTTCATGTTGCTTTGTTGGTTAAATGGATTGATAGAGTTGCCTACCTAATAAACGAAAAAACAAAGGAATATCAAAATGCAATTCAAAGCGAAGATGAAACTTTGCTGAGAGAACTTAAAGAATTGTACGAAACAGATTTTTTGCCAGCAACAAAAAATGTTTTGGAAAATCTGGATTACAAAGACATTAGAATAAAAGAACACTCTTGGGAAGAAGTTAGACAAGAGTTAAAAAAAGCAGCATCTAAAATTGATGTTCGATCAGTTCACGGCACACGTTCAACTACAAATTTGGAGTATCATAACATTGAAGAAATTGATTATAGCAGATATGAAAACGGACTGTCTGTTATTGCCATTGGTGGTAGCCGTCTATCAAGAGGAATTACACTAGAAGGATTGTCTGTTAGTTATTACATAAGAACAACCCGAATGTATGATTCGTTAATGCAAATGGGACGCTGGTTTGGCTATCGCCCAGGTTATGTTGATTTGTGCAGACTTTATACAACAGGACAAATCTTTGAATGGTTTAATCATATAACAATGGCTACCGAAGAAATGCGGAACGATTTTGATGAAATGACTGCTGCACTTCAACGTCCAAAAGATTTTAGACTAAAAGTTCGGAATCATCACGGTTTATTAACAATTACAAGTGTTGCCAAACTGAATTTTAGTGAACATATTGAGATTTCTTTTTCAGGTACCAATCCGCAAACATATCAGTTGCTAAAAACAAAAATGGCGATTGAAAGCAACTTCAATTCACTGAAAAAACTAATTGCAAACATTGGTTTCCCTTCAATTGAAAATAGAATTAAAACTAGAGATAAAATTAGATACTTATTTTATCCAAAGTTGAACATAGAACCAATTTGTGATTTTATTGATGCTTTTAAAATTGAGCAACCAAGTATAAGTAATGCAACATTAAGTAAGTACATAAGAATACAATCAAATAATCATAAAATAACAGAATGGAGTGTTTGTATTGTTTCAAATACGGATGAAAAAGTATTCATTAATCGTTATGAAAACAATCCTGATGAATCGAGAAGTCCAAAAGACGATTTAATGACTTATGATTTTCTTATCAGAGGTGAAAAAATTACTTTTGGTTGTAGTGTTCGTAATCAAGATAAAAACCGAAGAAATAGCGAATACTATCTCATTGCAAAAAATCAGATTGATGACTTAAAAGATAGACAAGTTGATTTAATGGTTAAGGATAATACAACAAGCTCTACAATTAAAGAGCAAAGAGCCACGGAAAAAAAAGGATTGCTTTTGATATATGCTTTGGATGAGAGAGGAACTCCAAACGTAAATAATGATATTCCTATTGTTGGTTATAGTCTTCACTTTCCAAAAATAGACGATGAAACAAAAGTGTCGTATACTTCTACAATCAGCCGTGATTTTGATGATGAAGTTATGAACGATGACGATAACACAGAAACAGAATAACAAATGATAAATATAAAGTCAATTTGGGAAAATCAGAAGCCAACAAGCGATATTATCATCAAAACTAGAATTGATGATGTACCTCATTTGAATTGTTTTGCGGCAACCAATCACATTACTGGACAGCATCTATTTATAATGTCTGTTTCAAAAAATGTAGTAATTCCAGAACTAAAAAAATATCGTTTCAAGGGTGTTGAAATATACACACTACCGAATGAAACAGAAGGTACATTTGAGCTTTATCTATATCTTTTGGACAATGACTTGAAAGATATTTTTTCATTATTCATTCAAAATATTCTGGAAGATATTATTAAAAGTGTTACAGAAAATGAAGCATTGACTATTACACTAAATGTAATTTCAAAATGGAAAAAACTGTTTGATAAAATCAACTTTAATGGCTTAACAATAGAACAGCAAAAAGGTCTTATAGGTGAATTACTGTTTGTTAATTATCTTTTAAAAAGACAACAAACAGTTTCAAGTATTTTAAATGCTTGGACTGGTGCAGATTTTGAAGATAAAGATTTTGTATTTGGTTCGGTTGGTGTTGAAATAAAACTCACATCTTCAAAACATCCGAAAATAAAAATTACAAGCGAAAGACAATTAGATGCTGAAAATTTAAGTAACCTGTTTTTGATTTTGTACACAACCGAAGAAGTAAAAGAAAACGGTTTTTCTCTGAATTCTTTAGTTGAACAAACCAGACAAAATATTTCAACGAATGAGGAACGTATTTTTTTCAATAAAAGGTTATTGTTACTAGGTTATCGTGAAGATGATAGAGAATACTACAATAAAATGTATTCCTTGAAAAAAACCTTTGGGTTTACAGTAGCAGCAGATTTCCCAAAAATAGTAAAAAGTCAGTTGCCTTTAGGGATTTACAATACTTCATATATAATTGAACTTTCTGCGGTCGAGAAATTTATTTTAGAACCCGAAAAAATTCTACAACAAATTTAACATATGGATAGAGCATTACAGAATTATATTGAAGAACTAAAATCTGATGTTTCTTCTTTAGTTTATTCCGAAGGAGAAGGTGCAAGTTTTGAAGATAAGTTTACTGAGTATTGCATTGAAGTTTTTGAAATAATAGGAAAATCAGAGGGAGCAAGAGTGTTGTCTTACGTTCACCCAAATAGTCAAGGTGGCATTGACTGGAAAATAAACGGTTACTGTTTGAAAGACTTATTCAAAGACGAAAACAAAAAGGAATATTATGAAACGTTAGACTTGTTCATTACCAATTACAAAATTGACAGTTACGAACACAACATCACCAAAGATGATTATACCAAATCACTTAATCAGATTAAACGTTTTATCAATTCTGCTTTAAAGCGACATATTAACTACATTGACCCATCGCATACCGAACTTAACGAGCTAATAAAAATTATAGGAAAACAAAGTCAAGAGTTTGATAGAATCAATGTCTATTTTCTAATAAATGGTTTTTCAAATCACGAGAAAGAAAAAATTGATGTTGCCGATGTTGATGTTTTTGTTCACACTTGGGACGTATCAAGATTGTTTAAAATAAATGAATCAAATAGTAATCACGAACCTATTGAGATTGAATTTGCAAATTTTAGCGAAAACGGAAAAGGATTACAATGTTTGCAAGTTCCGAATATTGATGAAATGTACGATTGTTATTTGGCAATTGTACCGGGTGAAATTTTAGCGAAATTATATAAAGAATTTTCAAACGAATTATTGGAAAGTAATGTCAGAGCATTCTTAGGGCAAGCGGGGAAATTCAACAAGGAAATGCGCAAGACTATTCAGGGCAAACCTCACATGTTTTTACCCTACAATAATGGAATTAGTGCAACTGCAGAGAGCTTAGAAACAAAGTTAGTAGATAACCATTTAGTTATTACCAAACTCAACGATTTTCAAATAGTAAATGGAGGACAAACAACGGCTTCACTTTATCACACACAGAAAAAATTTAAAGATGCTGATTTGAGCAAAATATTTGT
>JANMFB010000056.1:0-11296 GCA_031377605.1 Ferruginibacter sp. | reverse complement strand
CCGCTAACATGGGCATTGCTACAAGTGTAGCTGGACGTTGTAATCTTCGGCTATAGTTCGCTATCAGCAATGCCGTCAATGCACCAATAACAAAAATTGAAATGAACTGAATTGGTCTTATGTTGTCGTTGTTTGTTAGTCTACTAAAATTACCAATAGACAATAGTAGCAGAACAGCGATGATAATTCTTCTTTTCTTTTCCATATAAGTCTTTATTTTTTTGTTTTATGATGTTCAATTCCCTTTTTACTTTTTCTGAAGGCCATAAAAAATTGAAAAAGTCCAAGAAGTATGTATGTAATTGGAAGTGCTTTTTTACCTAAATGGAAAAAGTCAACTGCTACAATGATTGATAAAATACCTTCAATAACAAAAAACACACCGTCAACCCAAGGTGCTTTTTTTTCAATGAGTGGATGAAAAATAGCAATTGATAAAAACACGATTCCTGCTAACGCAAATAGTTTGTATGTGTCGTGTCCACCTTCATATTTTTCATAGCTATGAATAAGAATAACTACACCTGCCCCTATGTGTGCAAAGCGTTTTCTTTTGTATCTGTTTTTAAATAAATGTCTCAAAATCATTTGTCAAATTATGAGGGTCTATAAAATTACCACTAACAGTTGTGTTTTCGTAAGAGCTACTATAGTAAATATATTAAACAATTTTTAATTGTTCATAAAATAACTTTATAAATAAACGTATAATTTTTTTTATTTGATTTGGCCTTTGCTTTCTACTAACTTCTCCCAATCACTCTTCAACAAACTGTAAATTGCACTATCTATAAATTTGCCATCAAAATAATAATTTTCTCTAAAATATGCTTCTCTTACAAAGCCATTTTTTTCTAGTAGTTTTTGAGATACAATGTTTGCAGGGTTTGTATTGGCTTCTAATGAATGGAATTGCTGTTGGGTAAATCCATATTGTATGACTGCAGCAAGTGCTTCGTTTCCTATGCCATTGCCAAAATGTTTTTCTAAAAGCGAGTAACCAACTTCTGCACGGTGGTTATCTAAATCTATTCGCCAAAAGCCAACATAGCCAAGCATTGTGGAGTCTTCTTTGTATTGTATGGCTCATGTAATGTCTTTGTTTTGTGCTGCGCCTTCTTTCATGGAGTTGTATAGTAGTTCTACATCAGCTTTTGTTTTTGCCAAGGGTTTGTCAATATACTTCATTACTTCGGGGCTGCTTCTTAGTTCAAAAAGCACATCAATATCTGCTAGGCGCAATGCTCTCAATATTAAACGCTTTGTTATTATTGTAGGGAAAGGTAAAAAATTTAGTTGTATCATTTTTTGTTGATTGTAATTTTTGGATTAAAGCGATTTTTTTACCACAAAGATTACAAAGTTATTGTTGCAAAATACCAATTTACATAAATGCAGATGTAAAATGAAAATAAGAACACAAAGAGAAAACCCTTCAGATTTTAATATGAATTTAAGTTTCAAATAGTATTGTTGTTCTATAAAGGCTAAATTTACGCTTTCGTTTATACCATGCAGAAGCAAAACCTACAAATACAAAAAAGAATAACGATACTTGCAATAGCTTTATTTGTAATAAAGTTAGTTGCTTATTTACTTACACATTCCGTAGCCATATTAACAGATGCATTGGAGAGTACCGTAAATATTGTAGCTGGTTTTTTGGGTATTTATAGTTTAATACTGTCGTCAAAACCAAAAGATACTGATCATCCTTATGGGCATGGCAAAGTTGAATTTATTTCGGCAGCTATAGAAGGTACACTCATCATTATTGCAGGAATCATCATTATTTATGGTGCTATAAGAAATCTTGCTGAACAACACCAAGTGGAAAAATTAGATTGGGGTATTGCATTAATTGTAACAACCGCAGTAGTAAATTATGTGGCAGGCGTTTTTTGTGAGCGTATTGGCAAGAAAAATAATTCACTGCCGCTAATTGCTAGTGGCATACATTTAAAAAGTGATACTTACACAACCATTGGTATTATTGGCGGGTTAATTTTATTGTACTTCACCCATATTTATTGGATAGATAGTTCAGTGGCTATTTTATTTGCTTGTATTATTTTATATACAGGGTACAGAATTATACGAAGCTCCGTTGCAGGAATGATGGATGAAGCAGATGTTGATCTGCTTAAAAGAATGATTTTAATACTTAATGCGAATAGAAGGAACAATTGGGTAGATCTTCACAATCTTCGTGTAATAAAATATGGCGCTTTGCTTCATTTAGATGCGCATCTTACCGTGCCATGGTATTTTAATGTGCCAGAAGCCCACAATGAAATAGATGAACTTACAGCTCTGCTTAGAAAAGAATTTGATGACAGCTTAGAAATTTTTGTACACACAGATGCTTGTTTAGATTTTAGCTGTGCCATTTGTATCAAAGAAGATTGTACGGTACGCAAACATGTTTTCGTTAAAAAAATAGCATGGAGCAAGGATAATATTTCTATAAATGTAAAACACCATGAAGAAAGCCAATAACGAATTAGACGAAAACTATTGGACCAATAGATATATAGGCAATACCGCAAGCTGGGATATTGGTTATATCTCTACACCATTGAAAGATTATGTAGACCAACTTACCAATAAAGATATTGCTATCCTCATACCAGGCTGTGGTAACGCCTATGAAGCTGCATATTTGTTAGCTGAAGGATTTACCAATATTACGGTTATAGATATTTCACCCATACCTGTAAAAACAATGCAACAAAAATTTACCTATCATTTAGGTAAAGAAATAAAAGTTTTACTTGGAGACTTTTTTGAACTAAACGAACAATATGATCTAATTATTGAACAAACATTTTTTTGTGCTTTGTCGCCATCGTTGAGAGAAAGCTATGCATTAAAAATGACCACTTTATTAAACAATGGAGGTAAGCTAGTTGGATTGTTTTTTAATGCACAGTTTGAAACAAGCCCACCATTTGGTGGCGATGCAGACGAATATGTGGCATTGTTCTCACCAAAGTTTAGCAATATTTTATTGGCAGATTGTTACAACTCTATAGATGCAAGAAACGGAAGAGAATTGTTTGCTATTTTGGTAAAATAAAGTTTAGAAAGAAACGCTTATGCTTTCCTGAAAAGTATTTTTGCAAAGCAAAATCTTATTGTTTTTTATTCTATGCGGCTAATACCTTTTAAAGCCAGGTTTTAAAAAATCTTCATAGTTTCGAGCGTTCTTAATAAAAGGGAATCCACATATTTAATTTTCGTTTTCTTTAATATATTTTCTTAAATTTATTGCTTAAAATTAAAAATAAAGTAATGAGCGAAATTAAGAAAGAAGACATCAAACAAGAAGTATTTGATTTGTATGATGATTATGCACACGACCGTATTCCTCGTCGTGATTTTGTTCAAAAACTTTCTTTTTATGCTGTAGGTTCGCTTACAGTATCATCACTGTTAAGTTTTTTAATGCCCGATTATAAAGGCGGTATTCAAATAAAAGCAGATGATCCTCGTTTAACATCTGAATACATTTCATACACATCTTCAAAAGGTGGAGGAACAATAACAGCATTGTTGTCGATGCCTATAGATGCTAAAAAAGTATTGGGTGGCATTGTTGTAGTGCATGAAAACCGTGGGCTAAATCCGCATATTGAAGATATAGCTAGACGAGCAGCTTTGGAGGGATTTATTACCTTGGCACCAGATGCCTTAACACCATTGGGTGGATACCCAGGCACGGATGATCAAGGCAGGGAGATGCAGGCAAAGCGAGATAAAAAAGAAATGGAAGAAGATTTTATTGCAGCATACGATTATCTTAAACAGAATAAAAGTTGCAATGGAAAAGTAGGTGTTACAGGTTTTTGTTATGGTGGTGGTATTGCGAATATGATGGCTGTGCGAATTGCAGAACTTTCGGCGGCGGTACCTTATTATGGTGGTCAACCTGCAACAGAGGATGTACCAAAAATAAATGCCCCTTTGCTATTACATTTTGCAGAACTTGATACAAGGGTAAATGCGGGATGGCCTGCATATGAGGCTGCATTGAAGGAAAACAAAAAAGAATATACAGGCTATATTTACCCCGGCGTAAACCATGGGTTTAATAATGATACTACTCCGAGATACAATAAAGCTGCTGCAACCTTAGCGTGGCAAAGAACATTTGATTTTTTTAGGGTTAAGCTTGGATAGAAATTAATTTTTCGTATTTTAATTTTTTTGTAAATCATATGAAGTAACAAACAAGGAGATGGAGCCCCTCTAAACTTGGGTATCTTTTTTTTAGCGTAGAAAGTTTAACACTGTTTAATCAATATGAATATTAGTATATATTTTAGCCAACAAGTTCTTCTTTCTTCCACTCCCTATCCATATAAAAAGTACCAAAAGGAATAAAAGATGCCAGTACTGCTTTAACCAACCATAGAAAGTTTTTCTTTGTTTTAAAAACTACAACCAATGCTAGAATGACAAAGGCAACAAATAATGCACCATGTAAGCCCCCAAAAATTCTTACAGGTATAGGCATATTTGCGAAATATTTTAAGGGCATTGCTACACACAATAAAACCAAGAAAGAAATACCTTCTAGGAAAGCTATTTTGCGGAATAGGGGGAATGTGTTTTTCATACTTTTTTATGTTAGTTTGTTAATTAAAAAAAATACCCCCGATAAAACTTCGAGGGTATCATTCAAATTTATTTTGAATTAACTTACTTAAATTTTGTAACCCTTACATCAATCCTTCTGTTTTGTGCTTTTCCAATAGAGGTAGTATTATCGCCTACAGGAAACTGAGGGCCGAAACCTTCCACTGCAATGCGTGTGGCATTTATACCCATTGATACTAGCTTTGCTTTTACAGCTTCTGCTCTTTGTGTAGATAGTTTTACATTACCTAATGAATCACCTGAGTTATCAGTATAACCACCCAATTTTAAATTTAATGGTGTATAGCAGTTTAGTACATTGTATAAATTTTTCAATTGCGATTCAGCCTCAGGTTTTAATTTTGAACTACCACTTTCAAATTGCAAATCTTCGAGCGTAAACCAATTTGATTTATCTAATAATTTCGCATCTTCTATTTTTATTCCTTCATGAAGTTTGTATAAACCACTGTTGTCTCCCAATGTTATTTGTGCATCGTTAGGAAGAGAAACTGTTACTGTTTTACCTGTTGCATAAACAAAATCGCCTGCTGCATTTAAAGTGTTTGTTTCAGCGGCATTGGCAGTTGCTTGTGCATCACTTAACATATCATTCATAGAAGAATCAGTTTTTGTTTCCGCTGCTACGTTTCCCATCATTTTATTCAAATTTTCTAATTGCGCTTTTCTTGTAGCTTGAATATCCATAGCTATATATGGTGCTATTACTAGAGAAACTATACTCATTAATTTTATTAAGATATTCATAGATGGGCCTGATGTATCTTTAAATGGATCTCCAACAGTATCACCTGTTACAGAAGCCTTGTGTGGCTCTGATTTTTTGTAGAACATTTCACCATTAATCAATACACCTTTTTCAAAAGATTTTTTTGCGTTATCCCAAGCACCACCTGCGTTTGATTGAAAGATACCCATCAATACACCCGATACTGTTACACCTGCTAGTAAACCACCTAAAACTTCGGGGCCAAATACAAACCCAACAACAACTGGCGTAATTAAAGCTATAGCTCCCGGTAACATCATCTCTCTTATAGATGCTTTAGTAGAAATAGCTACACACTTTTCGTACTCAGGCTTCGCTTTGTATTCCATAATACCTGGTATTTCTCTAAACTGTCTACGAACTTCTTGCACCATATCCATAGCTGCTTTACCTACGGCTTGTATGCAAAGTGCAGAAAAAACAAAAGGAATCATACCACCTACAAACAAGCCAGCTAATACTGGCGCTTTATAAATATCAATAGCATCAATGCCTGCAATACCAACGAATGCTGCAAACAAAGCCAATGAAGTTAATGCAGCAGATGCAATGGCAAACCCTTTACCTGTAGCTGCAGTGGTATTACCTACAGCATCTAAATTATCTGTACGTTCTCTTACTTCCGGTGGTAGCTGACTCATTTCTGCAATACCACCGGCATTGTCTGCAATAGGGCCAAATGCATCTATAGCTAGTTGCATGGCAGTAGTAGCCATCATACCGGCAGCTGCAATAGCTACTCCATATAAACCCGCAAAATGATACGATCCCATAATACCTGCAGCCAATGTTAAAATTGGAATTACGGTTGATTTCATTCCTACTGATAATCCCCCGATAATATTGGTAGCATGACCAGTAGATGATTGTTGTATAATAGACATTACAGGCTTTTTACCCATAGCAGTATAATATTCTGTTACAATACTCATTATTGCACCTACAACAGTTCCAACTAGAATAGCCATAAAAACGCCCATTTTTGTAAACGTTACAGAACGTAGTGTAATATCTCCATCAGGCAACATATACATTACGATAAAATAGGAAGCTATCACTGTTAAAGCCATGGAAGCCCAGTTACCTAAGTTTAAAGCATTTTGTACATTTGATTTTTCATCTTTAATAGTAACAAACCAGGTTCCTACAATGGAAAATAATATTCCTAAACCACAAATTACCATTGGTAATAGGATAGGAGACATACCACCAAAAGCATCTGTTACTTTTATTTCTTGACCAAGCACCATGGTCGCTAGTATTGTGGCCACATAAGATCCAAATAAATCTGCACCCATCCCTGCTACGTCGCCCACATTATCTCCTACATTATCAGCAATGGTTGCAGGGTTACGTACATCATCTTCGGGAATACCGGCTTCTACTTTACCTACCAAATCAGCGCCTACATCTGCAGCTTTTGTATAAATACCACCACCAACTCTTGCAAACAATGCAATAGATTCTGCACCTAATGAAAAACCAGTTAACACTTCTATGGCTGTTTTCATTTGATCACTATCAACAGTAACTACATTAAATATTTTAAGGAAAACAATAAATAAACCTCCAAGCCCAAAAACTGCCAAACCAGCAACGCCTAATCCCATTACAGTACCGCCTGTAAAAGATACTTTTAAAGCATGTTTAAGACTTGTACGTGCAGCTTGTGTGGTGCGTACATTGGCTTTGGTAGCCACTTTCATACCAATATAACCTGCTGTTGCAGAAAATACTGCACCAATAATAAATGCTATTGCAATTATCCAACTACCATGTACTGGCTTACCATTAATTTCGTGAACTGTACCAGAATATGCTAATAAAGCGGCAGCAAACACTACAAAAATGCTCAAAACTTTCCACTCTGCTTTTAAAAATGCCATGGCACCATCTGCTATATAACCAGCAAGTTCTTGCATATTTTTGTCGCCAGCATCTTGCTTGCTTACCCATGCAGATTTTATTGCCATTACTATTAATCCTACAATTCCAAGTGCGGGTACTAAATAAATCAAATTTTCCATCATAGTTTTATGTGTTTTTTGGTGTGCAAAAATAGGGGTTTTAAGGGAAAAGATGCTTTTAGATGTGAGATTTAAGTGGGAAGATTTAAGATTGTATGGATATTAGCATTCAATATCTTATTGAGGAGGAATATTTAGTAAAAACTTTGACTTAATTTATTGATTGAGAATTAAGAAAAGTGAAATTAAATTGATAGTCCTTTTTTAAGTAGAACAACTAGCAACTGAATTGTTTACATGTTGTATTTTATATTTTGCTTGCTGAGATTTGGTAATATTTATTTGGACCTTTATTAAATAAAACGTCCAATTTTGTTAACAAAAAAAGAGGCCAAAATGAGCCTCTTTTTCATAAAGTGTTTATAGATATATTATTCTATTACCATTGTAGTAATGGTCTTATTATTTATGGGAATACTCTGTCCCATTACTTCCATGGTTCCTGTAGTTTCTACCGTATTTGTGTTTTGTTTCACAATGCCAGTGTTGATATCCACTACAAAACTGCCATTACTTTTTGTATCAACGGTCATCTCCATACTCATGCCATTTGCTTCGTTGGTAGAAGATCCTTTTATAGTGCCATTAAAGGAGATGGTCGCTGTATTGCTATTCAATATTTGAAGTTCATAGTTAGTTATTGTTTTCATCCCACCTTGATCGGTAGATGTGGTCCATTTATCACCTATTTTTTTTTCTTTAGGTAAAACAAAAAAATAGTCTGAAGCTTTACCGCCACCCATTGCGGATTGCATATTAGCTTCTCCAACTTCTCCAACTTCTTTCTGTTCGCCTGTTGTTTTATCTATCGTAGTGGCAATTGGCTTATTCAAAGCACCACCGAGCATTTGGCCTATTTGTGAGTCCATATCTTCTTTTTTATCGGAATCAAAGCTAATATCTTGTCCCATCATGCTCCCTTGCATAGTCATCTTAAGCGTTGTAGCTGTTGCTTTGTATAATTTATCTTCAATAGCATCTATTTTTAATGTAGTAATAGTGGTAGCATCACTTTTCATTTCTTGCCCCATTTGTTCACCGGTGATGTTTACGATGGAAGTTATCTTGAAGGTTTTTCCACTTTCTATTTTAATATTTTGTGCGCTTGCAAACAAACAAGCAAACGAAAAGGAGAGTAGTACAATTTTTTTCATAGTTGATTTTTTTAGGTACGAAATTACTAGTAATGAACTAATAAACTCATAATAAAATGCAAAAAAAAGACTGTCATTGCTGACAGTCTCTCAATTAATTAGAATGTTATTATCCGATAACAGTTACATTAACTGCATTCATTCCTTTTTTTCCGTTTTGCATTTCAAACTCAACTTTATCACCTTCTTTAATCTCGTTGATTAAACCACTTACGTGTACGAAAGTTTCTTGATCAGTGTTGTCATGTTTGATAAATCCGAATCCTTTTTCAGAATTGAAAAACTTTACGGTTCCTTGATTTTTGTCCATTTTTTGTATTTGTATTGTATTAATAAAGTGCAAATGTAGGGTTTTTGAAACAAATACGCTATTTACTTTTTAACTAGTTTAAAATTCATTTATAATTTTAATTGTTATACGTTATTATTCAGTATCTTAAATAGGATATATTTAGTAAATCCTTTCAGAAGTCAAATGACAAATACTACAAATTAATTAAAACCTATCACTTATAATTTACAGCTATTGAGCACTAACTAATGCCCCAAACTCGAAACCCTCAACCCTTAACTCCTAGCCTTAACGCTCAATAACCTCTTCCATATAACTTTCCACAGGCTCACAAGTGCAAATAAGATTTCTATCACCAAATGTATTGTTTACCCTGCTAATGCTTGGCCAAAACTTATTGTCCTTCACATAAGGCAATGGAAATGCAGCTTCAGTTCTGCTGTATGGCAATTTCCATTCATTGGCCATTATTACAAATTGTGTATGAGGTGCATGTTTTAATAAATTATTTGCTTTGTCAACAGTGCCATTTTCTATTGCTGCTATCTCTTTTCTGATACTCAACAAAGCGTCACAAAAACGATCTAACTCAGCTTTGTCTTCGCTTTCTGTAGGCTCTATCATAATTGTTCCTGCTACCGGAAAACTTAAGGTAGGTGCATGGAAATTATAGTCCATCAATCTTTTAGCTATATCTTCTGCTTCCACACCGGCTGTTTGTTTTAGTGGACGAAGGTCTACAATAAACTCATGCGCACAGGTTCCATTTGCTCCTGTGTACAAGATTTTGTAATCTTGCTCAAGTCTAGATTTCATGTAGTTTGCATTGAGAATGGCAAATTCAGTACTCCGTTTTAATCCTGAAGCACCAAGCATTTTTATATAAGCATAACTAATCAATAGGATACTTGCACTTCCATAAGGCGCTGCACTTACTGCGTGAATTGGTTTAGAGCCGACCAAAGACGACTGAGTACTGATGGAGTCTGTACCGCCGTTGTCGGTCGTAAATTGTCGGTTTTCAATTTTCACATGCCCGGGTAAAAATGGTTTCAATTTATCATTTACACCAATTGGCCCCATACCTGGTCCGCCACCACCGTGTGGTATTGCAAATGTTTTGTGTAGGTTCAAATGGCATACATCTGCGCCAATTAATCCTGGGCTTGTAAGGCCAACCTGTGCATTCATGTTTGCACCATCCATGTAAACAAGTCCACCATTATCGTGAATCATTTTACATAAATCCATAATCGTTTCTTCAAATACGCCATGTGTACTCGGATATGTGATCATTAAACCAGCAAGATTATATTTGTATTTTTCCACTTGAGCAGCCATATCTGCCATATCAATATTTCCTAGATCATCACATTTTGTAACAACCACTTTAAAACCAGCCATTACTGCACTTGCAGGGTTTGTGCCGTGTGCTGAAATAGGAATTAATATTATATTTCTGTTTGTTTCATTTCTGCTTTCATGATAAGCTCTTATAGTAAGCAAACCTGTATATTCTCCCTGGGCACCACTGTTAGGTTGTAAAGATGTAGCGGTAAAACCTGTGATATCGCTGAGCCAAGCTTCCAACTCTGTAATGATTTTTTGATAGCCTTTCCATTGATTGCTAGGAGCAAAAGGGTGAATGTTGCTAAACTCTGGCCAACTTACAGGAATAAGTTGCGTAGCGGCATTTAACTTCATTGTGCAACTACCTAACGAAATCATAGAAGTGTTCAAACTTAAATCTTTATTCTCTAAACTTTTTATGTATCTCAACATTTCATGCTCACTTCTGTAGCTGTTAAAAATTGGATGCGTTAAGTATTCTGAAGTTCTTGTAAGAGATGATGGAATATTTGTAAGCAATGAGTCATGATTAAAACTTACTGCTGAATTGTCTTCCCCTTTTGCTTTTGCAAATACGTGTAGAATATCCAATATATCGTTTTGTGAAGTACTTTCATCTAAGCTAATAAAGACCGCTTCAGTACTATAGCCGAAATTTAACTCTGCAGCTTCTGCCATTTCTTTTATAGAAGCAGTAGCATTTGTTTTTATTTTTAAAGTATCAAAGAAGAATTTATTTTCATTTGTATACCCCATTGAGTTCAGTTCTTCACTTAATGTTTTTGCTAGAAGACTTGTACGTTTTGCGATATTTTTTAATCCCTCTGCACCATGATAGATTGCATACATGGCGCTCATGTTGCTCAACAAAGCTTGTGCTGTACATATATTACTCGTAGCTTTTTCTCTGCGAATATGTTGTTCTCTGGTTTGAAGCGCCATTCTTAGGCAGCGATTTCCTTTCTCCGTCCGGCCCTGGGTCTTGAGTTCTGGGCGAACGGCTTAAGTGCTCAACTTTTCTGGGAGTTGGTTGAGGGGTTTG
>JANMFB010000054.1:0-21791 GCA_031377605.1 Ferruginibacter sp. | reverse complement strand
TGTTAGAGAGTTGTTGCTGTTAGAAACTACTTTAATTTTTTGTTTATATTTCCAACTCCATTTCATTCTTCTACTAGGAAAGCCACTAGTTAGGTATGTGTAAACAATAGGGTGAACTTGTATAGAAAGACCATTATGCTTTTGCATGATAAGGTAGGTCAAGTTTTTAACGATTTCATCTTCCAGAATTAATGCTGATGATATTTTCCCTGTTCCCTCACAAGTAGGGCATTGCTCCAAAGTATTAATCTTTAACTCTGGTTTCATACGCTGGCGTGTTACCTGCATAAGGCCAAATTTAGACAATGGCAATACTGCATGTTTTGCCCTATCTGGAGACATAAAGCGATCCATTTCTTCAGTTAATTTTCTCTTATTGTCTGGCAGCTTCATATCTATAAAGTCAATCACAATAATACCACCAAGATCTCTTAAACGAAGTTGTCTAGCAATCTCTTCTGCAGCCTCTAGATTAGTTTCTAATGCATTTTGCTCTTGGTTATTACTTACACTTTTATAGCCACTATTTACATCAATTACATGTAAAGCTTCCGTATGTTCTATAATTAGATAGGCTCCACTTGGTAAGTTCACCGTTTTGCCAAAAGCTGCTTTTACTTGTTTTGTAATGCCAAATTGGTCAAAAATAGGAATGCCATTGTTGTAATGGGTTACAATATCTAATTTATTTGGAGCTATGCGTTGTATATAATTCTTTGTATCTGCAAAAATATCTTTATCGTTTACAACAATTTTATTAAAATCTTCATTTAGAAGATCCCTAAGCATGCTATTGGTTTTACCTTGTTCACTTAGTATTATTTGAGGTGGTACGGCTCCTTTCAAATTTCTTTGGATTGTTTTCCATGTGGCTTCAAGGCTCAGTAAATCTTCATGTAAGTCTGCAGTTTTCATACCTTCAGCAGCAGTACGTACAATAACTCCAAGGTTTTTCGGTTTTACAGCTTCTATAATTTTTTGTAAACGCTTTCTTTCATCTGAAGAGTGTATTTTACGGGATACAGCTACAATATTTGTGAAAGGTGTAACTACTACATAACGCCCAGGTAATGAAATTTCGCAAGTAAGACGAGGGCCTTTTTGTGCAATTGGTTCTTTTAGTACTTGCACCAATACATTGGGCTTACCTGAAAATACTTCTGTAATTTTTCCTGTTTTTATTATTTCAGGTTCTACCTTAAAATTACCAAAATCAAACCCATCTTCATTGTGTTCATTTATGGCTTGATGAGTAAATTTTAGCAAAGACCTAACATAAGGACTAAGATCTGTGTAATGTAGAAAAGCGTCTTTTTCAAAACCAATATCTACAAATGCAGCGTTGAGACCGGGGATGAGTTTTTTTACTTTGCCAAGATAAATATCTCCAGCTGCAAAGCTGGCGTCTGTTTTTTGGCTATGAAGTTCTACTAGCTTCTTATCTTCCAATAAAGCTATTTCTGTTCCTTCTGGAGCAGCGTTAATAATTAATTCCTTGGTCACTTTTAATTAAAGTTTACAAAGATCTTTGTTCGTTTAAGCTATTTATTAAACACTATACTAGCACGCAACATTGTATTGAATGGCAAAGCCATTCTAAAATATATTTTACTAGAAACCATAGCGTAAATACAGAAGATAGTGGAAGCTATTGTCTACTATCTTCTGTATGATAAGTTTGCAAGCAGCATTTAAAATAATCTGCTGTTCGTCAGAAAGAATTACTTCTTCTTATGACGGTTTTTTCTTAAACGTTTTTTACGCTTGTGAGTAGCTATTTTATGACGTTTTCTCTTTTTACCACAAGGCATATCTGATCTTTTTTGTGTTTAATAAATAATTTCTATAAATAAATATTGTATTGCTACAGTTCGTTATTTCAATTCTCTTATGTGCTCATCTACCTCTGAGCTAAATGCTGGATCATCTACAATTTTTTTACTAAGATTGTAGTATCTAATAGCATCCTCTTTTTTACCTATTGCAGCGTAACCATCAGCCAAATAAGTAATAGCCTCCACATTATTTGGCTGTGCTGCAACTACTTTTTCTAATCTTGGTATTGCTTTTTCAAACTGCCCTGAAACCAAACCACCAATACCAAGCATCATTTGAGCTTTCATATTAGTGGAGTCCTTCCTCACTACGTCTAATATTTTTAATACACCCTGCATCGTCTCTTGTGGGTTACCACTTCGGCCTTTGCCATAAATGTAACAACTTCCCAATCCAATCTTCAAATCATCATTATCGGGGTTTAGCTTTATTGCTCTTTCAAAAAGATCAATTGCTTCAGTTGTTTCCCAGTTCAATTTAGATATATCTTTTTCTCCCCTTAGGTTGTCTAAAAATATTCGGGCTGCAAAGGTGAGGTTTTTTTCTGAATTTACCAACTTAGATGCGTTAGAAGTATAAAACGCATAAAGTTCAAATGATTTTACGCTGTCTTTCCAAAAAGACGCTAAAGCTTCGTTTGATTTTATTTGCTGTGACAAAATATCGCCTCTTGAGATATTATTCTCCAATTTAGCTACGTAAGCTGCTCGTTCTAAAGGTAACTTTGCTTTTTCTGACGCTATAAATTGAATGGGGTCAAAATTTTTTACTGTGCTAGACTGAACAGGATTAGATGGGGTATCTTTTTTTGTAGAACTTGTCCTCCCAAAGAAAAAAAGTATAAAAACAAGGGCTATTCCCGAAAAAATAAGAATTAATTGCTTTTTCAATATCAAAATTTAAGGTACAAAAGTACACAATAGTACTAGTACTTATAAATTGTGTAAGAACATTTATAAATTTAAATAAAGTAAGTAGATGCGTAATTACATTTTTGTTAGAGATGCCCTAATGCATTAATCATCATTGTCTTCAACCTTTGGCTCAGTTTTTATGTTGGCATTTTTTACATCCTTCATAAATTCTTTTGCTGGTTTAAATGCAGGAATAAAATGTTCCGGTATATGTACCGCTACATTTTTCTTTATATTTCTGCCAATTTTCGCAGCTCTTTTCTTTACGATAAAACTGCCGAAACCACGTACATATAGGTTTTCACCTGATGCTAACGAGGATTTGATTTCTGTAAACATTGTTTCTAGAGTGACTAACACATCTACTTTGGGGATTCCTGTTTTATCAGAAATGTTGTTGATTAGGTCTGCCTTTCTCATTGTTAATTAATTTGGTATAAAGTTAAATCAAATTATATGACTGTAAAAATATTATTTTAATAGAAAAGTAATATTATATTTTTGCAATCATACATGTTTAAAAAGGTAGTTTTATCAGAATTTGGCAAGAAACTTTTATTTTGGAATGAAAAGACCAATAAAAGAAAAATGCCTTGGAAAGGGGAAAAAGAACCTTATAAAATCTGGCTTAGTGAAATTATTCTACAACAAACACGGGTAGAACAAGGGTTGGAATACTACAATAAATTTATAAAGCATTATCCTACAGTGGAAAAGCTAGCTTCTGCTCCTGAAGATGAAGTATTTAAAATGTGGGAAGGTTTAGGATATTATAGTCGCTGTAAAAATCTTATTAGTACAGCAAAATTTATTTCATTTCAATTAGCCGGTGTTTTCCCCAAAAAATATGAAGAGATAATAGCACTTAAAGGAGTTGGTCCCTACACTGCTGCTGCAATTGCTTCTTTTGCCTACAACCTACCCTTTGCTGTAGTAGATGGTAATGTGCTTAGAGTGCTAGCCCGTTTTTTTGGAATAAAAACACCAATAGATAGTACTCAAGGGAGAAAATATTTTAATGAGTTAGCTCAAGATTTATTGGATAAAAATAATGCCGGATTGTATAATCAGACACTAATGGACTTTGGGGCTACAGTTTGTAAACCCGCTTTACCATTGTGTGATATTTGTATACTCAATAATGTTTGTATTGCGTTAAAAGAAAACTTGGTAAAAGAGTTGCCCAAAAAGCAGAACAAACTCATAAAAACCAAGCGTTTTTTCTATTATATTGTGGCGGATTATGGAAGCAAAATATATGTAAAGAAAAGGACTGAAAAAGATATTTGGCAAAGTTTGTGGGAATTTGTTTTGGTTGAAGAATCTAATAAAATTGAAACCGATGACTTTATAGAATCTCCTTTATTTAAAAATATTGTAGGAGTAAATGCAGAGATCAAAAATGTTTCCCCTATTTATAAACAACAACTAACGCACCAAACAATTGAAGGCTGTTTTATTGTAGTAAGACTAACTGAAGCATTGGCAAGTAATCAATATCAAGCGGTATCAAAAAAAGAGTTAAAATCCCTTGCATTCCCTAGATTTATAACTAATTATTTTGAAAAAAATAGTTCCCTAACTTAAGATGTGTTGCACTTTTTATAAAATAATGTATCTTTAAAATTGAATTTAATTATATAAAACTTAATTATTACACATTTTATAATTAAAACAAATTTTTATGAGGGGAGTAAACAGGGTTACACTTATTGGAAACTTAGGGAAAGATCCAGATATGCAGTTTTTAGAAGGAAATATTGCAGTGGCAAAATTCTCGTTAGCCACAACTGAGTCTTATAAAGATAGGAGTGGTAGGCTTATATCGCAAACAGAATGGCATACCGTTGTTTTATGGCGTGGACTTGCCGAACTTGCACAAAAGCATTTACACAAAGGGAGTTCAGTTTATATAGAAGGTAGTTTAAAAACTCGCAGCTGGGAAGATAAGGAAGGGAATAAAAAATTTGCTACTGAAATTGTTGGCAGCAATTTAATTATGCTTGATAAAAGACAAGATGATTCTCACCACGATGTAGAAGATTTACCAAATTTTACACAAGAGGATAGTACACCACCTGTTGATGAAAATGGGAATGAGCGGTTGCCTTTCTAAGAAAAATTCATTTGTATTTTACATTTGATATTGTTTATATAAAAATTTTGTTTTGGATTATCATTCGGGAATTTTAACCTTATTTAAATTTAATTTTCTAGCAATTGTGCCCGCAGTTACAGGGGTACTTATTTTTACAGCCATCATTTTATTTCTCATTTCCTTTTTAATATCCGGCGGTGAAATAGCTTTCTTCTCTCTGTCTCAAAAAGATATTAATGTTTTAAAAACAAAGCGACAGCCCTCCTTTAGAAGAATTGTAACTATGCTTGAACAGCCTAAAACCCTGCTTGCGTCGATGCTTATTACAAATAGCTTGGTAAATATGGGAATCATTTTGGTATTTAATATTTTAATAGATGATTGGTTAAGTCCATACGATTTTACTTTCTGGCCAAAGTTTCTTATCAAAGTTATAGTGGTTACTTTTTTATTATTAATGTTTGCTAAAATTTTACCAAAAGTATGGGCTACAAACAACAAGCTTTGGTTTGCATCAACAGCATCACTCGTAATCGAAATTTTTAATAGCATATTCTTTAGGCTTAGTAAAAGGGTTGTAAGGTTTACTGACAGATTGGAAAAAAAATCTTCTCCTGATAAAAATAATCTACCAGATGCAGAAAGCTTAGATCATGCAATAGATTTATTACCTGAAAATGAGGCTACACTTGAAGAGAAGCAGATACTAAAGGGAATAAGAAAATTTGGTGATACCGCTGTAAAACAAATAATGCGTACTAGGCTTGATGTATCGGGAATAGAGCATAAAACAAGTTTTAAAATGCTTGTAAATAAAGTAGAAGAATTACATTACTCTAGGTTGCCGGTATATAAAAATAATCTTGACGAAATAGTAGGAATAGTAAATACTAAAGATCTTTTGCCTTTTATTGATGAAGATGACACTTATGACTGGCATCATTTAATTCGTTTGCCATTTTTTGTACATGAACAAAAGTTAATTGAAGATTTGTTGCAAGAATTTAGAAAGAAACAAACACATATTGCTGTTGTTGTAGATGAATTTGGTGGCACATCGGGCATTGTAACACTAGAAGATATAATGGAAGAAATTATTGGCGAAATAAAAGATGAGTTTGATGATGAAGTAAGTGCTAATAAAAAAATTGATGATTTTACCTATATTTTTGAAGGCAAGTTAATGATAAATGATGCATGCAAAGCCATGAATCTAAGTATTGATACTTTTGATCAAATAAGAGGAGAAAGTGATTCTATGGCAGGACTTGTATTGGAGATTGCTGGGGAATTTCCGCAAATTGAAGAAGAACTAGAAAGCGGCGATTTCAAATTTATACCTTTAGAAATAAGTAAGAATAGAATAGATAAAGTGAAAGTAATTTTAAAAGAAAATACTTAATTGTTGTAGTTGCTTACTGAATACTTGAAATTATTTTTTATTTTGTATTTGGAGCAAAAAAATGAAATACAATATGAAGAAAAACTTCCTTCTTTTTTTGACAATATTATTTATTATCTCTGCATGTAATAGCACTTACACCTCTAAGAAAAGTGGTTACTTTAATATAGACTTTCCCGAAAAAAAGTATCGGGTATTTGACGAGCCAAATTTTCCTTATAGTTTCGAATACCCTACTTATGCAAAAATAGTTAAGGACAGTACTTATTTTGATGCAAACCCCGAGAATGATTATTGGCGAAATATTGATTTTGAAAACCTAAATGCAAAAATATTTTTGAGCTATAAAGCAATTGGTGGGAAATCATTGTACAAGGTAAAAATGTCAAACGGTTTATACAAAGATTCTTTTGGTATAAATGTTTATGATAAGTTGATTGCAGATGCTTTTAAGCTCACCAATAAGAACGAAGATATTGCTACAAATAAAAAAGACAGTGTTTTTAAAACTGAATCAAATATTGGAGGGCTGTTATTCAAGCTTGGTGGTAATGTGGCAACACAGCGCCAGTTTTTTATGACTGATACATCAAAAAATTTTATTCGTGGTGCATTGTATTTTTATGCTACACCAAATGCAGATTCTATAAAGCCTGTTGTAGATTTTATACAGAATGATATAGATCATTTAATTTCTACTTTCAAATGGAAAAATAAATAATACTGATTATAATCATATATTGCTCAAAGAGAATTAAAATCGGCATAAAAGCATTCATAAATTCTTTTGAATGACAACTTGCGTTGCCAAATATTTACCTAATCTTAAAGTAAAAAGAATTATTTTACATAAAATTAAAATCTAAATGCTGGTAAAAACCTTTGGCAGCGCTGTGTATGGCGTAGAAGCAATAACGATCACAGTAGAAGTAAATGTAACCAACCAAGGGCAACATTATTTTATAGTGGGCTTACCCGATAATGCAGTGAAAGAAAGTTTACAAAGGGTAGAGAGTGCTATAAAGAGTAATCATTATTACATGCCTCGTACAAAGTTGGTAGTAAATCTTGCCCCCGCTGATATAAGAAAAACCGGTTCTGCCTTTGATTTACCCATTGCTATTGGTACACTTGGTGCTACAGAGCAAATAGATAATCCTGAGCGATTAGAAAAGTTTGTAATAATGGGTGAGCTTAGCTTGGACGGAGCAATAAGACCAATTAAAGGCGCTTTGCCTATTGCCATTCAGGCTCGTAAAGAAGGCTTTGAAGGCTTGATATTACCAAAAGAAAATGCCAGAGAAGCAGCAATGGTAAACAACCTAAAAGTTTTTGGAGTTGGCCATATAAATGAAGTGATGGATTTCTTTAAAGATGAAAAAACTTTGGTGCAAACAATTGTAGATACTCGAGCGGAATTTGCAAATGCGCAAAGTGATTTTGATATAGATTTTTGTGATGTGAAAGGACAAGAAAATATAAAGCGGGCATTAGAAATCGCCGCAGCTGGTGGCCACAACGCAATTCTAATAGGACCACCAGGTGCAGGTAAAACAATGCTTGCAAAAAGATTGCCTACTATTTTGCCACCGCTTACATTGCACGAAGCATTAGAAACTACAAAAATACACAGCGTAGCAGGAAAGCTGCCTGAGAATGCAACGATAGTAAGTAAGCGTCCATTTCGAAGTCCACACCACACCATTTCTGATGTAGCACTAGTTGGCGGAGGAGGAAACCCACAACCGGGAGAAATTTCGCTTGCACATAATGGCGTGTTGTTTTTAGATGAATTACCGGAGTTTAAAAGAACGGTATTGGAAGTAATGCGGCAACCTATGGAAGAAAGAAAAGTAACGATTAGCCGTGCGAAAATCGCACTCGATTTTCCGGCAAGTTTTATGTTGATAGCCTCTATGAATCCATGCCCATGTGGGTATTTTAACCATCCTGAAAAAGAATGTACTTGCCCCCCAGGCGGCGTGCAAAAATATTTAAATAAAATATCGGGTCCACTACTAGATAGAATTGATTTACATGTAGAAGTAACACCCGTTGCTTTTAATGAATTACAGTCAGTAAAGGAATACGAAAAAAGCGAAATAATAAGAGAGCGAGTAGTAAAAGCAAGAGAAATACAGGCAGAGCGTTACAAAAAAAGCGCAGGTGTTTATGCCAATGCTCAAATGAGTAGTAAACAATTGAAAGAGATTTGTATTATTTCTACAGCAGGGCAAAACATGCTTAAAATAGCTATGGAAAAATTAAATTTATCTGCACGTGCGTATGACAGAATCCTAAAAGTAAGCCGTACCATTGCAGATCTTGGTGGAAGTGAAGATATAAAACCAGAACACCTTGCGGAAGCTATACAGTACAGAAGTTTGGATAGAGAAGGTTGGGGTGGTTAGAAACTTCAAATTTTTTGTTACTTTAAAACCCAAAAATTGATCATTGAAAGTTGGGCAACAAGAATTTAATAAAAAAATGTTTAATAATTAATTCATAAGGTTCAATTTTCAAATATAACTTTTGAGTAGCCTACTTTTTTAGTGAATGGATTTATGAAGCAATTACCATTTAAACATTGAATTGTAATCCCGCCTTACATTTCGTAATTTTGCGCATTCTTAATTATTAGCAATCCTATTTATGAAGATATTATTAAACTATCTAAGGCCTTATAAATGGCTTATGATATTTACCCTAATTCTAGCTGCAATTAATATTGGTTTCTCACTCATAGATCCTATTATTCTAGGAAAATTAGTAAACTTAGCAAACCATCATCAAAAAGATGGTGGAATGAGCAATCATGAATTTTTCTTCTCTTTCAAAAAACCATTTTTTGGCGTTTTAGCTTTATTGCTTGCTTCAATAACTGTAGCAATGGTGAGCAGAATTGCAAAAGCTTTTCAAGATTATTATCTTACTACTATTACCCAAAAGTTTGGGGCAGGTGTTTTTACAGATGGATTACAACACGCAATGAAATTGCCGTATCAAGATTTTGAAGACCAACGTAGTGGTGAAACATTGAGCATACTTACTAAAGTGAGAACAGATACAGAAAAATTTATTGGAGCATTTATTAATATTTTATTTCCTGTAATTGTAGGTATTTTATTTGTTGCTATTTATGCTACCCGCATTCATTGGGCTTTGCCAATCATTTATTTTGGAGGAATAACGTTGCTTATCATTATGAGTAATTTACTTAGTAAGAAAGTGAAATCTATCCAGAAAAATATTGTAAAAGAAACAACATCGCTTGCAGGGGCTACTACAGAATCTTTGAGAAATATAGAATTAGTAAAAAGTCTAGGGCTTACAGGACAAGAAGTTGTCCGTTTAAATAAAAACACGTTTAAAATACTTGGATTAGAATTAAGCAAGGTAAAACGTACACGTACCATTAGCTTTATTCAAGGTACTTTTGTAAATACATTGCGTCAAGTAATTTTGTTTATGTTGATGTATCTTGTTTTTGGCAACCATATGGATGCAGGGCAATTGGTAACGATGCAAGTGTTCTCCTTTTTTGTTTTTGGGCCATTACAAGAAATTGGAAACATTATTATCACATATAGAGAAGCAGAAGCATCCCTCAATAATTTTGATACATTGATGCAGAAGGCGCCAGAACCTACTGCAGCTAATCCTATACATATTGGTGATATAGATTCATTGGCATTTGATAATGTAGGATTCAAACATCAAACAGCATCCGTAAAAGCAATTGATGGAATTAGTTTTGCAGCTAAACGTGGAGAAACCGTGGCTTTTGTAGGGCCAAGTGGCAGTGGAAAATCTACTTTGATGAAATTATTGGTGGGTCTGTACAGGCCACAAGAAGGTAAAATTCTTTATAATGGAATTGAAGAAAATTCTATAAGTTTTGAAGACCTCCGCAGCCAAGTTGGTTTCGTAACTCAGGATACAAATTTATTTAGTGGAAGTATAAGAGAGAATTTGATGTTTGTAAATTCATCGGCAACAGAGCAAGAGTTGAATGAAGTACTTGTGAAAGCAAGTGCAACAAATTTATTAGCAAAGGCTGAGAAAGGCTTGGATACGATGCTTGGGGAAGGTGGTCTAAAATTAAGTGGTGGAGAGAAACAAAGAATTTCTATTGCTCGGGCACTTATACGGAAACCAAAATTATTAATTTTTGATGAAGCTACATCAGCATTAGATTCTCTTACAGAAGAAGAAATTACAGATACCATAAGAGATATTTCTGCTTTGAAAGAACAAATTACCATTTTAATTGCACATAGATTAAGTACTATCATGCATGCAGATAGAATTTATGTTTTAGAAAAAGGAGAAGTTGTAGAAACGGGAACACATCAATCATTGGTAGAAGAAAAAGGCTTGTATTATGCAATGTGGAGACAGCAAATAGGGGAGCGAAAAAAAGGTCCCAGCTCCAACGCTAGTGAGGCAGGTGAATTATCGAAACGAGCAATGGCTAACTAAATATCTAATTATTATTTGAAATAAATACAAATGACCGCAATACAAATACTTGGCTTATCCGCAGGCACTATAACTTCTATTACATTTTTACCGCAAGTAATACACATCTGGAAAACAAAATCGGCTAAAGACCTTTCTTTGGCAATGTTGTTGTTACTTATTCTTGGTGTATTGATGTGGCTTAGTTACGGAATATTTGTAAAAGACGCAGCGATAATTTATACAAATAGTATGGTGCTCATTATGAGTATTATTTTACTCATATTCAAATTTAAATTCAAATAATGGAATCAGACAAAATACCAAAGCCAAACGGATTGTGGGCAATTTTTTCTATGAAATGCCCTAGGTGCAGGCGTGGTAGGATGTTTACCAACAAAAGTGCATATAGAAAATTATCTCTTAAAAATATTTTTGCCATGCCCGATCAATGTGAAGAATGTGGGCAAAGATTTGATTTGGAACCCGGCTTTTGGGTAGGTACGAGCTATGTGAGTTATGTAATTACAGTAGCTTTATCTGTTGCATCATTTGTAGCTTGGGTTGTTTTAGTTGGTATATCTATTGCAGATGATAAAGTCCATCTTATTTTTTGGTGGCTCGGTTTGAATGCCCTTATGTTGGTTGTTTTGCAACCATGGATTATGCGAATGAGCAGGGTTTTGTATATTAGATTTTTTGTTGGCTATGATAAGGATTATAAAAACACCAAGCCAAAGGAGTTTGAGTAAAAGGAGTATTTTAAACCTTTTTATCCTCTGCTCTCCGCATTTATCTTTTCATCTACAGCATTTCTCAAAATAGAAGCACTTCTTCTTTTTAAAGGATTTGCAAATTGCGTAGTTATTTCTTTGCGCATGTTTACGATATCTATGCATTTGTAAATAGCTTCTCTAAAGGACGCTTCATCTGCAATGCCTTTACCTGCTATGTCAAACGCAGTACCATGGTCAGGCGATGTACGAACACCAGCAATGCCAGCCGTAAAATTTACGCCTTCTCCAAATGCTAGGGATTTAAATGGAATTAACCCTTGGTCGTGATAAAGTGCAAGCACAGCATCAAATTTTTCGTGACTGCCTCTTGCAAAAAAAGCATCGGCACTGTAAGGGCCAAAACACATAATACCCTTGTTTTTTGCTTCAGCAATTGTAGGGACTAAAATTTCTTTTTCTTCCTTACCAACCAAACCTTCATCGCCTGCATGAGGGTTTAATCCTAAAATGGCAATTTTTGGTTTAGAAATACCAAAGTCTTTTTTAAGTGAATCGTTTACTATTTTTAATTTACTTAGAATGGCATCTTTGGTAATAAACTGAGCAACGTCTTTTAAGGGAACATGCTCCGTAAGCAATGCCACTCGCATATTATCAGCTACAAGCATCATGGCCACATCTTTTGCTCCAAATAATTCTTTTAAATATGGGGTATGTCCTGTGTGTTTGAATGTATCGCTCTGTATATTTTTTTTATGTAAGGGAGCAGTCACCAATCCATCTATCTGGTTTGCTTTTAATGCTTCGGCAGCTGTTGTAAGACTTATATAAGCATATTTTCCACCTGTAGCATTTAGTTCTCCTGGTGTTACAGTTGCATCTTCTTCCCAGCAATTGTAAACATTTACTCGTTTGGTACTAATTTGAGAAGCGTCTTTGGCAATATTAAATGTAAGATTATTCTCAGGTAATGTTTTTCTATAAAAATTAAGAACCTTATTATTTGCAAAAATTACAGGCGTACAGATATCCAAAATTCGGCTATCGCTCAAAGTTTTCACAATAATCTCGGGTCCAATACCATTTATGTCGCCACAACTAATTCCTATAACTGGTTTTTGTTCTACAGTAGTACTCATATTTCTAATTGAATTGCAAAAATACAATAAAACGTAGTAATACTGCTTTGCAATATTTGTGACCAATAAGTTGAAAAATAGATGTTAGGTTTTGAAATAATGTTTGTCAGTCTGAGTATATCGAAGACGGGATTGTAAGAATTAAATCTGCTTTTGAATTTAGACCGCCTTCGACATCCACCCCTTTTGGAGGAGACACTATTATCCTTTAAAATGTCTAGAAGTTTCAATTGATTTTACTTGCCCTTTATAAGCTATTTTTGTAGCTATGAAGTTGAAAAAATCGCTTGGGCAACATTTTTTAAAAGATGAGAAGATAATTGAGCAAATTGTGGCTGCACTGAATGAAGATTCCTTTATGAATTTGTTGGAAGTAGGCCCAGGTGGAGGAGCGCTTACAAAGGAATTGATAAAAATAAAAGATATAAATTTTAAGGCGGTAGAATTAGATGACGAAAAAGTACCAATGCTAAAAAATAAGTATCCTATTTTGATAGATAAAATAATTCATAAAGATTTTTTGGAAATTGAAAAGCCTTTTGATGAGACATTTACCGTGATAGGGAACTTTCCCTACAATATTTCTACACAGATTTTATTTAAAATATTAGATTGGAGAGATGAGGTACCTGTGGTAATTGGGATGTTTCAAAAAGAAGTGGCACAAAGAGCTGCAGCGAAAAGTGGCAGTAAAATTTATGGTGTATTAAGTGCATTGATACAGCCTTTTTACGATATTGAATATTTGTTTGATGTGCCGCCAGAAAGTTTTACTCCACCACCTAAAGTAATGAGTGGGGTTATACGATTGAAGAGAAAAAAAACTGCATTAAACGTGAGTTCAGAGAAAGCTTACACAATGTTGGTAAAAATGGCTTTTAATCAGAGAAGAAAAATGTTGCGCAATGCAGTAAAACCATTGTTTACGGAAGAATATTTGAAAGATGCCATTTTTAATAAGAGAGCAGAAGCTTTGAGCATAGAAGATTTTGCAGTGTTGACTTTTAAAATGCAAGGAGTTGTTTCACACAAAGAACGGAATGACTAGAAAGAAGATAAAGAATAAACTATTTTAAAATTAAAAGATAATTATTTTTAAATAATTAATCATGCTTTGCGTACATTGTTTTCATTGTACCGTTGTTTGAAATAAAATAAAATATATGATTGCTAATTCAGAAACTAAAGTAAGACTTGTAACAGCAGCTGCATTATTTGATGGGCATGATGCAGCCATAAACATTATGCGCAGAATTTTGCAAAGCAAAGGCGCAGAAATTATACACCTTGGCCACAATAGGAGCGTGGCAGACATTGTGGAGACGGCAATTGAAGAGGATGTACAAGGTATTGCGATTACAAGCTACCAAGGCGGGCATGTGGAGTTTTTTAAATACATGAAAGATTTGTTGGTAGAAAATGGCTGCGGACATATTAAAATATTTGGTGGTGGCGGCGGTACTATCTTGCCTTCAGAAATCGAAGAGTTACATAACTACGGTATTACAAGAATTTATAGTCCAGATGATGGACGCAGAATGGGTTTGGAAGGAATGATACAGGATGTGATAGATAAAAGTAAAGCTGTATTGCAAGAAGAAGTTGCACCCCAAAAACAAAATGGCCGTGGCGGTAAATATGCTTTAGAAGAATGGAAAGATATCATCAGCATAGCAAGGAACATTACCAAGGCTGAAAATGGAGAGTCATTAGGAGAAACAGAAAAATCAGATAAAAAAGAAATATCGAAGAATCCTGTGTTAGGAATTACTGGTACAGGCGGTGCAGGAAAATCTTCTGTGACAGATGAAATTGTTCGTCGCTTTTTAAACAACTATACCGATCAAACAATTGCCGTAATTTCTGTTGACCCAAGTAAAAAGAAAACCGGTGGTGCATTGTTAGGAGATAGAATCAGGATGAATTCCATCTCTTCTCCACGTGCATATATGCGTAGCCTCGCAACTAGAGAAAGTGATAAAGCCTTAAGCCAATATGTAACTGAAGCTTTACAAATTTGTAAAAAAGCAGGATTCGATTTAATCATTTTAGAAAGTGCGGGAGTGGGCCAAAGTGATGCTTCTATTTTAGAACATTGCGATGTTAGCATGTATGTGATGACGCCTGAATATGGCGCACCATCTCAGTTGGAGAAAATAAACATGCTCGATTATGCAGATGTTATTTGTTTGAATAAATTTGATAAAGCCGGTGCTTTGGATGCATTGCATGATGTGCGCAAACAATACAAACGCAATTATAATTTATGGGATGCAAAAGATGAAGAGCTTCCTGTGGTGGGAACAATTGCCGCACAGTTTAATGATGCGGGCGTAAACACATTGTTCGATAAATTGATAAAAGTAATTGCTGAAAAAACGGGTAACGATTTTGGAAGCCACGTAGCCTTTGCGAAAAGTGGTGGTATGGATGGGTCCATTATTCCACCAAAAAGAGTTCGCTACCTGGCTGAAATTTCCGAAACCATTTCTGAGTATGATTCGTGGGTAAAAGAACAAAGTGGCTTGGCAACACAATTGTATCAAATAGAGGGAGTTTTACAAACTGTAAAATCATCTGACGCAGTTGAGGAGTTGAATAAGATAAAAAGCAATATCGAAGAAAAATTAACCCCATCAAATAAAAAATTATTAAGTAACTGGTCTACCGTTTTAGAAAGTTACAAACAGGAATTTTATGAGTTTAAAGTGAGAGATAAAGTAATAAAACAACCGCTCACATTTACAAGTTTATCGGGTACAAAAGTTGCAAAAGTTATTTTACCCAAATACAAAGACTGGGGTGATATTTTAACCTGGCAATTGCAGGAAAATGTGCCTGGCGAATTTCCATATACCGCAGGTGTTTTTCCATTAAAGAGAGAAGGCGAAGACCCTACAAGAATGTTTGCCGGAGAAGGTGGTCCTGAAAGAACTAACAGACGTTTTCATTATGTAAGCGTAGGTCAGCCTGCAAAGCGTCTCAGTACTGCATTTGACAGTGTCACTTTATATGGCGAAGATCCTGCACATCGTCCTGATATTTATGGAAAAGTTGGAAACAGTGGTGTAAGTATTGCCACTGTTGATGATGCAAAAAAATTATATAGTGGTTTTGATTTGTGCGATCCCAAGACATCTGTAAGTATGACCATTAATGGCCCGGCGCCTATGTTGCTTGCATTTTTTATGAATGCTGCCATAGATCAAATGTGTGAGAAATACATTATTGAAAATAATTTGAAAGCTACCGTAAATAAAAAAATAGAATCATTATTTGATGTAAATACTTTACCGAAATATTATGGCGTAGATGGGAAACCAGTGAATCCAACACTTGGTAATTTTGATGGCGTATTACCTGAAGGAAATGACGGGCTTGGTTTAAGATTATTGGGTCTTTCAGGTAAAGATGTATTGCCAGCAGATATTTATGAAACAATAAAAGCAAAAGCGTTATCGAGTGTAAGAGGAACGGTACAAGCAGATATTTTGAAAGAAGACCAAGCACAAAACACTTGTATTTTTTCTACAGAGTTTGCATTAAAATTAATGGGCGATGTGCAAGAATATTTTATTACAAACAAAGTACAGAATTTTTACAGCGTAAGTATAAGTGGTTACCATATTGCTGAAGCTGGCGCCAATCCTATAACACAGCTCGCATTCACATTGAGCAATGGCTTTACTTACGTAGAGTATTACCTAAGTCGTGGAATGAACATTGATGATTTTGCACCAAATCTTTCTTTCTTTTTTAGCAATGGGATGGATCCGGAATATAGCGTAATTGGTAGAGTAGCACGCCGTATATGGGCAAAAGCGATGAAGATTAAATACAAAGCAAACGACCGTAGCCAAAAATTAAAATATCATATTCAAACAAGTGGAAGAAGTTTGCATGCGCAAGAAATTGACTTCAATGACATACGAACAACATTGCAAGCATTGTATGCCATTTATGACAATTGTAATTCCTTACATACAAATGCGTACGACGAAGCCATTACAACGCCTACAGAAGAAAGCGTGCGCCGTGCAATGGCCATTCAATTAATTATAAACAGAGAGTTGGGCACTGCAAAAAATGAAAATCCAAACCAGGGTTCATTTTTAATAGAAGAGTTAACAGACATTGTAGAGGAAGCTGTACTTGCTGAGTTTGAAAGAATAACAGAACGTGGCGGTGTACTTGGTGCCATGGAAAGAATGTATCAGCGTAATAAAATACAAGAAGAAAGTTTGTATTATGAAACACTAAAGCACACTGGTGAATATCCGATTGTTGGCGTAAATACATTTTTAAATAAAAATGGCTCGCCAACCATTTTACCTGCAGAAGTAATACGATCAACTACCGAAGAAAAAGAAGTACAAATAAATATGCTGAATGCTTTTAAAGAAAGGCATAAAGAAAAAAGTGCAGCCATGTTGCTGCGTTTGCAAGAAGTTGCAATAGCCAACGGCAATCTTTTTGAAGAGTTAATGGAAACAGTAAAGCATTGTTCTCTTGGAGAAATAACAAACGCTTTGTATAGTGTGGGTGGGCAGTATAGGAGGAATATGTAGGTTGATAATTGTATAATCATTTCTGTATCGTTCAAAAAAGAACAGATGCTGCGCTTATCACTGGGAGTAATGGAATACCAAAGTTTACGTAGGCATATAGCGGATCCTCTTCCGGTGACATAGTAGCGAGAATATAAATGTTGTGAGTCATTTTAAATATACAGTTATATTTATGAGATACCTTCCGTTCCGTATTTTGGTAAACCCCCTGTTGTACGTTCGCCCTTCTCCTTGCTCATATACATTGTGGGACTGTGTATAACCGCAGCGTGTTGCATGTGCGTTGGTACAAGGCAGGCTCTTTGCATGGTTGGCTTTGTGTATGGGTTTTGTGTGCCTTGTAATGTGCAAAAATAGCGTTGGGTTCAGGTCGGTAAAGTCATGGATGTTTGTATGTGTGTAGGATGTTCATAGGGTGAAGTACACCAGTGAATATTGTTCAAGTGCGGCTTTACAGAATAACAATCAGCAGCAATGGATTTTCTGTACTTCAGTTCCTGCTTGAAGAACAAAACCCTGCTCTTTACCTGTTGTATGCAGTTTATGCTCCTAAATGTGTAAAAAGAAAATGAAATTAAGCCTTGTATTTTTTTATTACCACACTTGCATTGTGACCACCAAAACCAAAAGTATTGCACAATGCAGCATTTACCGTTCTATGTTGTGCTTTGTTGAATGTGAAATTTAGTTTAGGATCTAAATCTGGATCATCTGTGAAATGATTGATTGTAGGAGGTACAATATCTTTTGTTACAGCAAGTATACAAGCTAGAGATTCTAATGCACCAGCAGCACCAAGGCAATGCCCAGTCATGCTTTTGGTTGAACTTATATTAAGGTTATAAGCGTGGTCTCCAAAAACACTCATGATGGCTTTTGTTTCTGCAATATCTCCAAGTGGAGTAGAAGTTCCGTGTACATTTATATAATCTATGTCAGATACGTTCATACCTGCATCTAATAAAGCTGCATTCATTACATTTTTTGCGCCAAGTCCCTCAGGGTGTGGCGCTGTAATATGATAGGCATCAGCAGTGGCACCACCACCGCCAATTTCGCAATATATTTTTGCACCTCTTGCAAGGGCATGGTCTAAACTTTCTAGAATAAGAACGCCAGCACCTTCACCCATTACAAAACCATCTCTTTCTTTATCAAAAGGGCGGCTAGCAGTTTTGGGGTCGTCGTTTCTTTCGCTGAGCGCTTTCATGGCATTAAAACCACCAACACCAGCTTCGCAGATAACTGCTTCACTTCCGCCTGTTACAATAATATCTGCTTTATTTAAGCGAATGTTATCAAAAGCATCAATGATAGCATTGGTAGAACTTGCACATGCACTTACTACTGCAAAGTTTGGTCCTCTAAAACCATGGCGAATAGATATTTGCCCAGTAGCAATATCCAAAATCATTTTGGGAATAAAGAAGGGGTTGAAACGTGGAGTACCATCTCCTTTTGCAAAATCCATTACTTCATCTTGAAAAGTAACGATACCGCCAATACCACTACCTAAAATTACACCGACTCTGTCTGGGTTTACATTTTCGGAAGTAATACCTGCATCCTTTACCGCTTCATCGCTAGCTATAACTGCAAACTGAGAAAAACGGTCCATTTTTCGGGCTTCTTTTCGGTCTAAATAAGTGGTGGGATCAAAATCTTTAACCTCACAGGCAAATCTGGTTTTAAATTTAGAGGCATCGAATTGTGTAATCATATCGCAACCACTTACAGCATCGGTAAGTCCTTGCCAATATTCGCCTACGGTGTTACCCAGTGGCGTAATTGCACCTAATCCGGTAACTACTACTCTTTTTAAAGCCATACAATTTGCCTGTGAAAGTTAAATAAAATTACTTTGCGTTTGCTTCCAAATAAGAAACAGCTTGGCCAACAGTAGTGATGGTTTCAGCTTGTTCATCAGGGATAGAAATATTGAATTCTTTTTCGAATTCCATAATAAGTTCTACCGTATCTAAGCTATCTGCGCCTAAATCATTGGTGAAAGAAGCTTCAGTGGTAACTTCTGCTTCATCAACACCTAATTTGTCAACGATAATTTTTTTGACTCTTGTAGCAATGTCTGACATGTTTGTAATATTTAGTTAATACCCTGCAAAAATATACTTTTTAATAAAAAAACAATCAATTTATAAAATTTGTTGGAATATGTTTTTTAAACGAAAATGCTTAACTAGCGCATTCATGATAATTACTACTCTACCGTAAGCGAAAAAGTAATAGATCTCGATTGAATATTATCTATCGTATTGGAATATTTGAGGTTTGTTTCTCTCGATAACACGTTTCTCAGACCATAAGAAGCCTTTATTTCTGGTGAGAGAACAAATACTGGGAAATAAAAGTGAAAGCCAATCGCAGCTTCTACTGAAAAGTCAAATTTCTTTAAGGTAATTACATCATCATTGTTTTTTTTGCCAGAATTAGCCGCTAAGTCATACTCTGCCCTGCCTCCCGCTAACATGAACACTTTAAAATTATCAATTCTATCACTAGAAAATTTTAGTTGAAAAGGGAATGCCAATGTAATCCCTTGCACCTTTTTTAACATAGTAGAATCTTCTTTTCTAGATAAATCTGGTTTGGTGAGTTTGTATTGAAAGGCTTTTTCTGTAAAAACCAAGTTAAGTGGATAGCCTCTTAAATCTAAATGATTGTTTAGCCTTAAGTTTACTAAACCTGCAAGATTAATACCAGTACTATTTATACTTTCGATAACATTTATGCTATCGAATAAAAGAAATTTAGAACTGTGTTGGATATTGTAATGAGAGCGATTTCCACCTACACTTATACCAAAGCGCACACGCTGCTCATCATGGTCTTCGTAATTTAACTCCTTCATAAACTGTGCATCTGCAGCATTTGGTAATGCTAACATTAGTATGAAGAAATATTTTATTTGGTTCCGCAATAGATACTGCATATGCCTAAGCTAAGTGGTTTATTGATAATTTTATTAAAGCCTACATTTTTTAAAATACTTACAAATGCCTCACCTTCTGGGAACTTTTGTATGGATGCATCTAAATAAGCATAAGCACTTTTGTTTTTAGAAAATAACTTTCCAATATTAGGGGAAATTGTTTTCATATAAATGTTATAAAACAATTTTATAACAGCATTTTTTGGTTTACTAAATTCTAAAACGACCAATTTGCCACCTGGTCTTAATACCCTCAAAATTTCTGAAAGACCTTTTTCTAGCTGTTCAAAATTTCTCACACCAAATGCAACAGTTACTGCATCAAAGCTATTGTCGCTATATTGTATCGCTGCACTATCACCATTATACAACTGTATTATTTCTTGTACACCAGCTTTTACAATTTTTTGCCTTCCAATATCTAGCATTCCATCACTAATATCTATACCAATAACACTTGTTGGATGTAAGATTTTTTCCGTCATTAAAGCTACATCTGCAGTACCTGTAGCTACATCCAATACTTTTTTTGGAGCAATATCTTCTAAATACGCAATAGCTTTTTTACGCCAGCGTATGTCTATACCTGCACTTAAAAATCTGTTTAGAAAATCGTAGCGGTGTGCTATACTATCAAACATAGTTGCTACTTGGTTTTTCTTACTCTCTTGCGAATCCTTATCAGGGACGATTACATCATGCTCGAATTTTGCCATTGGTTTTGCAAATATAAGTGCTTTAAAATAGCTTATAAAATGATGAATCGTGTAAGTTGCTTATATAAAGTTAAATTTGCTGCTTAATACAGTGAAATGCACATAAAAAAAGCCACGTACGTTATTAGTAGTCCCGATTATGAGAAATGCCCTGCGCCAGATAGGCCGGAATACGCTTTTATTGGAAGGAGTAATGTAGGTAAATCATCTCTAATTAATATGATTTGTAACAATGATAAATTGGCAAAAACATCTGGTTCGCCAGGCAAAACACAAATGATCAATCATTTTGAAATTATTGGTACCAATGGAGATACAACAACAAAAAAGCTTGAAGCAGATTCTAAATGGTATTTGGTTGATTTACCTGGCTACGGTTTTGCTAAAGTAAGTATAAGTAGTAGACGTAAGTGGGAGCAAATGATTGAAAACTATCTCCGTAATAGAGACAATCTCACTCACCTTTTTGTATTGATAGATGCTAGGCATTCGCCTCAAAAAATAGATTTGGCATTTTTAGAAAATTTAAAAACTTGGAACATTTCTTTTAGTCTTGCTTTTACAAAAAGTGATAAAGAAAACCAACGCTTGGTTAGTAAGAATGTAAAATCATTTTTGGAAGCCATGAAAAAAACATGGCAGTTTTTACCTAGGCATTTTGTAACAAGCGCAGTAAAGAAAATGGGTAAGCAAAAAATTTTAGATTTTATTGGGGAGACAAATATGGAGTTGTTGAATGGGGAGGTGAAAAAATAGGTGGGCTGGTTAGAAATGTTAAATCATTTTTTATCAAACCTATAAAACTCTGTGTCCTCTGTTCCTCTGTGTAACTCTGTGTTGAAATAACTTTGACTCGGTACTTACTTTCAAAAACAAACGATTTATGCGTCCTCTTCGATGGTTGCTTTTTTGTTTTTTAGCATCAACTTCCCTTGCTGCTCAATCGCCCGACGCAAGTCACTCGGCCCTT
>JANMFB010000099.1:0-3849 GCA_031377605.1 Ferruginibacter sp. | reverse complement strand
CTTAGCGGTTCGCTACGCCTCATCACCTGTGGCTGAATTTTATTATTTCCTCTCCCAATAAATTGTTCGCGGTCTGTTTCGTAACTAACATTTAAAATCTCTGCTTTGTGCACTTTCATAAGATGAAACATCCACGGAGTTTTCTCTTCGGTTGAACGGGGTCTGCGGGTACATAAAATTGCATTGCGCTCTTCGTTAATTTCTGTTTGAACAAATAGATTGCTAAAAGCAGGATGTGCTTCGTCTGCTGCCTGGGCAGCCAGCACTACTTCAGCATAACTGGTAATTTCAATAACCCTTTTTTTACGGGACCGATTGGTAATTTGTACTCTTGTTAATTGAATATCATCTTCTGGAGAAACCACAATTTCAGTATGTGTTTCCAATGAATAATCGCGGCGACGAAACTCCGCCCTTCCCTCAGAAAATACCGCCTCATAATTCTCACCTTTTTGTAGTGTTGGCTGAAAAGCAGATGACCAATATAAATTGGTTTCTAGGTCCCGTATGTAACAAAAGCTACCCCAGTTATCGCACGTTACATCCTCACGCCAACGAGTAATGGCTATATTTTTCCAGCGGCTATATCCACCACCGGCATTGGTAACCATTACATGATAATTGCCATTTGACAATAACTTTATTTCAGGAACAACTGTGTTCGGAGTATTTACAACACGTATAGTTGAATCGATGCCCGAAATGATACTTGCATCACCGGCATGAACACTAGGAGAATAGAAAGTTGTAACCCTTGGTATCCGCTCCTGTAATAATAATAATGTTGATTTTAAATGTACTTCAGATTCAAATCTTTTTTGCATTGGGCGGTTGTGAAGCAGGTAAGAAAGTGCAAGAAAAGACATGCCCTGGTGATGCGACATGAAAGATTTAATCACTACACTTTTTTGTTTTTTTAATAATCGGGTAGCTGTATAATCAATGGCTTCGTAATAGCCATAATCACCTTCATAGCCTTCTTCTTTTAATACCTCCAAATTGCTATACGCATCTTTTGGCGATACCATCAATGCCATTACAGTTGAATAAGGTGAGATGACAAGGTCCTCGCCCAAACCCCTCTTAAAACCTATACCCGGAACACCAAATGATCTGTATTGATAATTGAGATGAGCATCAACCATATTATATCCAGACTCGGACATGCCCCACGGAATGGAATGTTTGTTGCCATATTCAATTTGCTTTCGCACAACCGCCTTGTATGTTTGATCCATTAAGGTATTTTCGTAGGTGGGCATTACTAGCAGGGGCATCAGGTATTCAAACATTGAGCCTCCCCACGAAAGCAATATGGGTGCACCACCCTGGCTGGTGAGCTGCCTGCCTAATGCAAACCAGCTTTCCTGTGGTAATTTACCTTGTGCTATACCTACAAGTGTGGTTAACCTGGCTTCGGAAGCCAACAAATCATAATAGCCATTGTCTCTTCTGCGGTCTTCTACATGATATCCTATTGCTAATAAATTTTGTGACCTGTCAAACAGAAAATCATAATCCATATTTGAAAGATCCATGCAATGTTCGGCTAGTACTTCAATGGTAGTTATAAATTGCGTTGCAAGGCTTGATGATGACGCCAGCGCCGAACTAAATTTGATCAGCCAATCTGTATCCGAATCATTTTTATTTACATTAGTAAAAGATTGTGTTGTGTTTGAAAAGCGTTGCTCTGCAAATGCTACATCTCTTAACGAAGGGATTGCCGGAAATTCAGCAATAAATATTTCGTATTGTGCAGGTACTGATGAAAACAAAAGCCATGGTGCCAGTACCTCCAGTTGATTTTTTTGTTGTGAAATTTGATGCAATACTTTTTGAGACCATCTTTGTTCATGTTCACCATCTCCGGATTTTAGTGTTGATTGTATGATTTTAAAAGAAATCTCCAACCGATCTACATACGCTTTTATTTCCCTTATATTATGAAGTTTATCCCTGTAATTATTTTCTAAATCATCACGAAACTTCAAGAGCATATTATTGTCAGCAGCATACTCCAACAGCACATTAACGGTATCGGCCAATCCTTTAAAAAAACTTTCCTGTATTATGGCATCATCGGGAAGTGCAAGTAGTCCTTGCTTTAAAGTAATAAGATGTCCCGCCATGTTTCCACTGTCTACAGAAGAAATATATTTTGGCAATAAGGGTTCTAAAGAAATTGTATCGTACCAGTTATACAAGTGCCCACGATATTTTTCCATGCCCTGCATGGTTTTAATTGTTTTACTTGTACGTTGTACAACTTCAGTGGAAGTGATGTAGCCAAAATCGTATGCTGTAAGATTGGATAATAACGACAACCCTATATTGGTTGGGGAAGTTCGGTGAGCAAGTCTTTCTACTGGTTCTTCCTGGTAATTATCTGGCGGTAGCCAATTATCTTCTG
Source organism: Ferruginibacter sp. (assembly GCA_031377605.1). Taxonomy (GTDB): domain Bacteria; phylum Bacteroidota; class Bacteroidia; order Chitinophagales; family Chitinophagaceae; genus Ferruginibacter. The sequence goes on along the minus strand of JANMFB010000099.1, from coordinate 1,436 downwards.
CTGTTATAAATCTTTCAAAAAAGCCCCAAATCTTTCTTGACAAAATGCGGAGATAGATCGTTTGCTTTTCAGAAATTGTCATTTTATCCGGAGACAACGGGCGGTTTATTGCAAAAGCAATCAAAGGAGCTGTCATCCAAAAAGTTAGAAAAGGAAGAGCAATCAGTAAAACATTAGGATTATAAATGGTTAAATAAACATACACCATCATTGCAAATAAAGGTTCGAACCACATAACAGTGTATGATTTTAAAATACTGTCCTGCATAATGCTGCTTCGATTGTAGGGGTTCCATTGCAGCAAGTTTTTATGCGATATATGTACCCTCCAGAGCGTGCGAAGTATAGCATCAATATTTAAAAATACTTCGTAGGGTAAAAAAATCAGGTCGAGCATTTGCTGTACAAAATTTTCAAGTGCAGTACGACTCGTATATACAAAGTGCTGAATAAAAATCACGTCGGGAGGCTTGCGATACAACTCCCAGAAATAATTAACCATTGATGGCAATACAATAATAAGGGTTACAGCAAGCGTCCAGAACCAAGCAACTGATGATAGTGTCCAACCAAATAACAGCAATAACAACTGGCATAATGGTATTAAACTGCGACGGATATTATCAAATATTTTCCACTTCGAAAATAAAGAAAGTGGGTTCTTATGCAACTTCCTGTCATGGCCTGGTACAAAGGGTAACATCCACTTGCCTATTTGCCAGTCGCCCCTTATCCATCGGTTCCGTCGCTGCATATCTGTATCATACCTATGCGGATATTCTTCATACAATTGTACATCGGTAATTAAACCCGAACGAACATAGCAACCTTCGAGTAAGTCGTGGCTTAAAATGCGATTTTCAGGAAACTTGTCTTTCAACGCCATTTCAAATGCATCTACATCGTAAATTCCTTTTCCTATAAATGAACCTTCTTCAAACAAATCCTGGTAAACATCCGACGATGCTTTGGTGTAAGGATCTGTACCCGGATCGTTGCCAAACAGGCGTGCATATAAGGAGCTTTCAGTTGAGGGTAAACTATTGGATACCCTTGGCTGAAGAATACCATATCCCTCAGTAACTCTTCTTTTCTTTTCGTTATAAACGGGATGGTTTAATGGATGCGCCATTGTTCCAATCATCTTCCATGCTGTGTCCCTTGGTAGTTGCGTATCTGTATCAAGTGTGATGATGTATTTTATTTGGCTGAAGCAAGACGTATCGCCAACAATCTCAGAAAAGCAGTCGTCTTTATTGCCTCGCAAACATGCATTTAGATCCCCCAACTTGCCCCGCTTTCTTTCATAAGCCATCCATATTTTATCATACTTATTCCATTTGCGGGAGCGGTGAAAAAGAAAGAACGTATCGTTAGATGTTCGGCCGTATTTTTTATTTAATTCAATGATGCCATTTTTCATTGCAAGCAAAAGC
>JANMFB010000177.1:0-3032 GCA_031377605.1 Ferruginibacter sp. | reverse complement strand
GTTTTTGAGTGCAACTACTGGTGCTATTGCAACAGGAGCTCCACAAGGAACACACGTAATAACTTATGGCTGGCCTGCTTTTGGCGGTTGCCCTGCTGTAATAGTTACAGATGCAGTTGCAGAAACTGCATTACAATTTCCACTTGCTGCTACTAAGTACGTTACTGTGTAAGTACCAGGAGTAGAAGTAGAAGGATTAATAACACCTGTAGCTGAATTAATAGTTAAACCCGCTGTAGAAGAATAAACACCAGCTACACCATTCAATGTTGCCCATGATGGTGAAAGACTAGTTAAGCTTGTACATGCAGGGCTGCCACTGTAAGCAAAACCTGTAGCTACCGCTTGCGGAGCTATTGTTAATGTAAAAGTAACACTTGCAGCAGGGCAACCGCCAAAAGCAGGCCAGCCATAAGTTATTACGTGTGTTCCTTGTGGAGCTCCTGTTGCAATAGCACCAGTAGTTGCACTCAAAAACGAACCTAAAGTACTAGAAGTAAAAGTACCTCCCGTTGCAGTGGAAGGTAAGATTGTAGGAGTTAAAGGAGCAGCATAACTACAAACTGTTGGAGAAGGGTACGTAATAGAAGTTAACGTAGGACAAGGCCAAGAAAATTCAATACGACCGTTGCCACCAGTGCCACTGTTAGCACCATTAAAACCTCTACCTCCACCGCCACCGCCGTATGAAGTAGCATTACCACCAACGCCGCCTGTGTTGCCACCTGCGCCGCCACCAATAAGACCACCTATGCCAGGTGCGCCTGATCCTGAGGTACCACCGTTGGTACCATTACCACCATTGTTTCCATTGTCAGCTCTACCACCACCGCCGCCACCAAAAGATGTTTGCTGTGGGTTTGTAGATGCGCCGCCGTTACCACCATTCCATGCAAAAGAAGAAGAAACATCGACAAAGGATTGGGCTACCCCAACACCCCCAAGACCTCCGAAGCCGTTACCAGAATTACTTCCAGCACCGCCCGCAGCAATAAAAGTATTACCTGCTGTTGTGTTACCACCCGGATTACCGGCAGTACCACCAGCACCAACAACCAACAAATAGGTTCCCCCTATGTTAGCTGGATAGTTAGTGACGTTAAGAACCTGAAAGGCTCCACCACCACCGCCACCTTGACCGTCGGTACCAGCTGTATTTCCACCGCCACCACCTGCACCCCAGAGCCTAATAGTATAGGTTGCTACACCCGGAGGCACGACAAATGACGCTGAACCAGGAGTGCTGTACGTCGCCGACCCTTGCCCCATCAAATGTGGGGAAAACCCGAGGCTGACGAGGATCACCATCAGCATGGGGATTAAGAATTGTTTAATTGATTTCATTTTTTCAATTGTTTTAAAGTTGATTGATAAAAAAATACAGGTTTGGTTCGGATAGTAGACTTTAAATAAATTGAATTGCAAAAGCATGTAGTACTTTTACTACACAAATATGATAGATTATCTACATTGATTTTATTAAAATTTGATAGACAATCTAAATAAAGTTGACGAAAGGGTGTTATTCGTGTACAAAACAAAAATAATTTACTTGAAATTTAACTATTCTGTTTGTTAAATCATAAATTTGTGTCCCCCCACAATAATTTTACCTAGTTGTACGTAATAGTAAAGAACAAGATGTAAATAATTATGCTTAAAGAATTTAATTGCCTCCTTATTGGGGAAAATAGTTTGATGGAAAGGGATTTTCTGGAGACAACCCTATCAAAAATAAATTCCATTAACGTACATACTACTTGCAAAACAAGCTTAGGTGCAGCCGCTATCTTAAAAGAAAAAGATTTTGATATTGTGTTTTGCGATATTGATATACCAAACTTAAACGGAATTGAGTTATTGAAGGAGCTACAACGCCCTCCTATTTTTGTTTTTATTGGTTCCAATATAGAGCGTGCAGCGGAAAATTATGAACTAAATGTGATAGACTTTATTGAAAAACCAGTAAACCTTGAAAGGCTTGTAAAAGCCACCAATAAAGCAATTGAAGCTATAGAGTTGAAAAAAAGTTCGTTCCCAAAAGACAAAAAAGCAAATCCGCTTACGGTATCAGATAAACAATCTCAAAAAATAAAAAAAGATTATTTTTTTATAAAAAAAGATTCTGATTTTGTAAGAATAGATCATGTGAACGTACTATTCTTAGAAAGTATGGGAAATTTCAGTACTATACATATCATTAAAAACGAAAAGCACATTACGCTAATAAATCTTAAAAATATTGAGGAGCAATTACCAGCTACCCAATTTATGCGGGTACATAGGCAATACATCATCAATTTAGATCATATCCTATCCTTATCTCACGATGGAAATATTCATCTAAGAGAAGGGCATGTTATTCCTTTAGGTAGTTTGTACAAAGCAGGACTGATGAGGATTATTAATCAAAATCTGTTGGTACGATAATGCAATTTTAATTGCTTACTGTTTTATCTCTCTACAATCTAATGGAAATCAAATAACCATTTTTTAGAGTGGATATTTTCTTAATAAAATTTTCAATTTAACTGCTGCTATAAAAGCTTCCGATTGATAGGACAATATGTAAACCGATTAGAGTCAAAAAAAGTATCGGTCAAAAGCGCCACATTACTGCCTTTATTTAATTGTTGCGTTATTACAAACACATGTTCATTTTCTTTATTGTTTGAAAATATTTTCAGTTTTATCATAAAGCAATCGCAAATATTTTTTTCTTGAAGAAATAAATTGTCAGTGGCGTTATTTTAATAACCTTGTACCTGCGATTTAATAATTAATACCGATTATAATCATATGTAGTCCAAAGTGTATTACATTCGGCATAATGCCATCTAATATTTCAACCTAGTTCTTTGGCCCACTCATAAAATAATAATGATTTAAAGTTATTGTTGTCCGAAATAATATAAAAATTGTGATATAAACACTGTCAATAGCTTACCACTGCTCAAAAGTCGAATTGTTTTTGAAAATGGGGGTATACTGTTTTTTTTATGGTAAAATTTTGTGTTTGTTCTTTTCGTTTT
>JANMFB010000013.1:0-1614 GCA_031377605.1 Ferruginibacter sp. | reverse complement strand
GCCATACTTTACAACCGCTAACTATTCCTACCTATACAAATATTGCTGTTGCTTTAGATTTCGGTATAGATGACCATAAGATTATTTCTTATGCCATTGGGCAAGGTAGTAAGCAAGCGACTTATATACTTATACATATTGTAGAAAGTGCTTCTGCAAAATTACTTGGCCAAGAAAGTGATGATATAGAGACAAAAAAAGATAAACAGCAATTGGAAGCTTATGCAAATCAGCTTAAGCAGCAAGGATATTGTGTACAAGCAATGCTTGGTTATAGAAACCGTGTAAAAGAAATTGTACGAATTGTGAATGAAAATAATTCAGATATTTTAGTGATTGGAGCACATGGTCATAAGGGTGTAAAAGATATTGTTTACGGCGAAACAGTTAATGCGGTGAGGCATGAACTAAAAGTACCAGTATTGGTAGTAAAGTTATGATACAACTAACTATTATTTCTACCTATCAACATAGGCACAAAACTAAAACTTTCAAATATTTCTTCAGCGTAACTGCCATCGGCATTTTTTGTAATTCGCTTCATACGCTGGGCACTACCTTCATCAACTGGTATAACCATAATACCGCCAGTTTTCATTTGTGCAATGAGCTTTGGTGGTATAAATGGGGCAGCAGCAGTAATAATTACTTTATCGAATGGTGCAAAACTTGGCAAGCCTTCAAAGCCATCTCCGTAAAAAAATTTTAAGTTTGGATACTTGCCTTTGAAAATATAATTCTTCGTATTATCAAATAGATTTTTTTGCCTTTCGATGGTAAAAACTTTTGCACCAAGTTCTGCAAGCACTGTTGCCTGATAAATACTTCCAGTACCTATTTCCAAAATTTTATCTGTTCTTTTTACTTGCAGCAATTGTGTTTGATAGGCTACAGTGTAAGGCTGAGAAATTGTCTGCCCGTCAGAAATGGGAAAGGCTCTATCTTCGTAGGCAATATTATCCAAAGCACTATCCATAAAAAAATGACGAGGTATATTGTTCATTGCTGTTAGCACAGCTTCGTCTGTAATGCCCTGTGTTCTTACTATATCCAATAATTGTTTGCGTAATCCTTTGTGGCGGTAAGTATCTTCTTGTTGTTTCATGGTTTGGTTGCAAGATAAAAAAAATGTGAAGCAATTTGCTCCACAAGTAGAAAAGATTTTTACAATTTTACAACCCCATTTCTTTTACCATCTCATCAATCCTCTCATCCAAAATCTTTTCCGTGTTATGAAAAAGTGTAGGGGCTGCCAATGTTGTATTTACACTAAAATAAAATTTTATTTTAGGTTCTGTGCCGCTTGGCCTAGCAGAAATTTTAGTTCCATCTGCTAATTCAAATTGTAGCACATTACTTTTTGGTAATTCAATTTTCCACTGCTCCCCTGTTTGTAAGTTTTTTCCTAGTTGCAATTCATAATCGAGTAATGTTTGAACCGCAGTACCTGCAATGGTTTTAGGCGGATTGGTTCTGTAACTATCCATCATTGCAGCTATTTCTGATACTCCATTCATTCCCTTTTTGGTAACGCTCACTAAGTTTTCTTTGTAAAAACCATATTGTACGTATAAGTCAAGCAATTTGCTAAATAATGAGCGGCCATTATTTTTT
>JANMFB010000404.1:0-8354 GCA_031377605.1 Ferruginibacter sp. | reverse complement strand
ACCATAGTTCATGATGCCTGCTTCTATCATCTCTCTCATCAAATCATTACCCTCACGAGTACGTTCGCCTACACCAGCAAATACAGAAATACCACTGTATGCTTTTGCAATATTGTTAATCAATTCTTGAATCAAAACAGTTTTACCTACTCCAGCACCACCAAATAAACCAATTTTACCACCCTTAGCGTAAGGCTCAATCAAATCGATTACTTTAATACCTGTAAACAAAATTTCGTTTGCAGTAGAAAGATCTTCGAACAATGGCGGCTTTGCGTGTATTGGACGTCCGCCAACTTTGCTCACTTGTGGTAATCCATCAATAGCATCACCAGTTACATTAAATAAACGGCCTTTTATAGCCTCGCCTATTGGCATTGTTATAGGAGTACCTGTATCAGTAACCGCCATACCACGAACCAATCCTTCCGTACCATCCATTGCAATCGTACGTACACTATCTTCTCCTAAATGTTGTTGCACTTCTAGTACTAACTTATCACCATTTGGGCGTATAAGCTCTAATGCATTAAGAATTTCTGGAAGTTTAGAATCGTTGTTAAACTGTACGTCTACAACGGCACCAATGATTGATTTTACTTTGCCTGTATTTGCCATATCTCTGTATTAAACTAATTGAGGTTTCAAAATTTGCCGCAAAGGTAAGGATTGAGGTTTGTAAATCAAAAAACAAGTCAATTTTTTGGTAAGAATTTCTCCTAAAAGATAAATCCTCAATAAAAATCCCAAAATGGCTCTAAGGAATGGCTAATGAGCCTTTGTGTATCAATATTAATTTGGAAATTGGAGTCCTTTGTAAGCTTTATGGAGTTCGCTAACATATTACTAAAAAACCATTACTGCTTTAGATTCAGGATTTGAAAGTTTTATACTTTTCCTGTTACCACCTACAGTTACATGCAACAAACTTATTTGAGCGGGTTTGAATTCATACAAAATATCATCTGTTATTTCTATTTTCTTTACTGTTCCAATATTCTGTACTTCAAAGTAGTTATTAATTGCATCTTCTATGTTTTCATAGCCAATATACTTCATTGTTACTATTTTACCATCTACAACCAACTTTAAATGTTTTTGCACGTAATCATTTACAAACTTATCCATTACAGGTTTTTGCTTTTCGTCTAACAAGTCAATTTTCGATTTGTATGCAGCACGTAGCGCTTTTTCAAAATCATCTGTAAATATTTTACAACTTACCTCGAGCGTCTTTTCCTTTGCATTCTGTTCTATTTGTGTAACACTCATAAAAATAGGATGGCTTTTTTCCACTCTTGAAAACGATAACAACCCAAAAGGAATTAATAAATATTTAAAAAACAAACTATTCATTTATGACGCTATTAACATTTGTAAAATATATTAGAGCAAACTTAATTGAAATCAATTTATACATGGGAAATTTTTAGTTAATTTTCCTTTTAGCAGTAAGCAAACTTGCTAGTGAATGAAAACTAGTGGTTGTGTCGAATACAAGAAAAATTTCGCCTTCATTAAACCTTTTTTTAATTCTCAAAACATTTTCACCGACTAATTACCCGCACTCACCTACAATTGCGTTCATTTTACCTAAAGCTACTTTCCTTGGCTTATTTTCCAATATACATTTGTGTTATAAAATTAAAAACAATGGAAAATATAAAAAACAACATGCAACCAAACGAAAACAGTAAAATAGCTGCTGGTGTAATCTTAGTAGGAATAGGAATAGCGCTTTTACTACGCAATATGGGAATGCTTTTACCGAATTGGCTTTTTACATGGCCAATCATTCTTATCATCATTGGTATTTACACAGGTATCAAACACAATTTTAAAAACAATTCTTGGATCATATTAATTGCTATTGGAGGATTTTTTCTTGTAGATAAATTTATCCCCGGGTTAAGGCTAGAGCCATATTTTTGGCCAATTCTAATTATCGGTATTGGGTTGGTATATATTTTAAAACCTAAAGGGAGTAGCTGGCGAAAATTTGGCATTAATAATAAGATAAGTGACAAATGGGATAACATAGATCTAAAACCAAATTCATCGATGTCAGACTCTTCTGTAGAGAACAACGACCAGTTCACTGCAAGCTCTGTATTTAGCGGAGTTAATAAGAAAATTATTTCTAAAAATTTCCAGAGAGGAAAAATTACTGCTGTATTTGGCGGTGCTGATATTGATATGAGTCAATGCGATATAAACGAAACAGCATTCATATTTATGGAGGTTGCATTTGGTGGAGTAAAATTAGTTGTACCGCCAAACTGGGTAGTAACAAATGAAATAACAGGAATTTTTCATGGTATAGAAGATAAACGCTACAATAATACAGCAGTAGATTCGAGTAAAGTATTGGTATTGAAAGGCAGCTGCACATTTGGGGGCATAGAGATAAAAAGTTATTAAGGAATTCGCTCTATACTTAGTCTTTATAGAATAGTAACTTATAGATCTAAGTAAGAATTGAAATTCTTAAGAGGCATTAAATATTAAATCGAACATATTAAATATTACATTATGACCTGGTATCTTTCAAAATTAGTATTTAGGGTAATTTGTGGTGATGGAAATCACACTCCGCAATTTGATGAACAGCTTAGATTGGTTTTTGCAGAAGATGAATTTCATGCATTGAACAAGTCGAGAATATTAGGCGATAACGAAAGTGCAAATACAGAAATTACTGCAGGCGCACAATGGAAATTTATAGATGTGAGCGAATTATTACCCCTGACAGATTTTATAGATGGAGCAGAAATATTTTCAAAAATTGTTGAAGAGGAACATCCAGATTTTTACATTAACAACACAAAAAAGAAGGCTTCTAATTTATTTCAAGAAGGTCTTCATAAATTTACCTCTACAAATTAAAATGCTTTGCCTACAAACAACTTTATAGAAAAAAATGAAAAACGAAAACTCATACTGCTGTTTTCTTTATGGTGGACTATATGGGTAGTAATGCAGGCTGCAGTATTAAAAGACATAGGTTTACCAATTTCTCAAGCAGTTGTAGATGCTTTTTTAAGCAATCTATTATTAGCTGCTTTTTGTATGCTAATTATAAACAACATGCGCTATTATTTACCCAAGCATGAAAAATATTTTTATTTGCTTTTCATATGTATTGCTTTGAGTGCAATATGGTTACTAATGTTACGCTTGAGCTTATGGGGATTATACAAAAATGAAGAAACATATATGCAGTGGCTAAGACGTTCTTCTACTTTGCGCTATTCGTTCGGGTTTTTAATGATAGGATGCATCTCAATGCTGAGTCTACTTTGGTTTAGCCAGCGGGAACAAAAAGAAGAAAACGAGCGCAGGCTAGATACGGAGCGTATTGCAAAAGATACAGAACTTAATAAACTAAGACAGCAATTACAGCCCCACTTTTTATTTAATAGCCTAAATTCTATTAGTGCGCTTACAGGAACACAGCCCGAAAAAGCCAGAATGATGATACAACAGTTATCAGATTTATTGAGAAGCTCTTTAAAAATTGAGGAGAATATTTTTACCATTTTTGAAGAAGAACTAAAATATTTGCAACTGTATTTGGAAATAGAGAAAGTTCGTTTTGGGCATCGCTTACAAACACAAATAAACTATGATGAAACAATTTTGCAAATGAAATTACCTTCTATGATTTTGCAACCATTGGTAGAGAATGCCATAAAATTTGGCTTGTATGACACATTGGGTGAAGTAGTTATAACGATAGATGCAAGTATTCAAAAAAACTTATTGAAGGTGATTGTTACTAACCCTTTTGATGCTAGTACATCTATGCCGGTAAAAGGTGCCGGCTTTGGGTTATCGTCTATAAAACGAAGATTATTTTTATTGTTTGCAAGGCATGATTTGTTGCAAACAGAACAATCAATAAATCAATTTACAACCACAATACAAATTCCACAAATAGGATAATATGACTGCTTTAATTATAGACGATGAGCCACTAGCAAGAATGATTGTAAAAGAATATTTACAAGCTCACTCGCACATAACTTTATTACAAGAATGTAGCGATGGATTTGAGGGTATAAAAGCTATACAAGAACTCAAACCAGATTTAATTTTCTTAGATATTCAAATGCCTAAAGTTACTGGATTTGAAATGCTAGAGTTGATAGATAATCCGCCGCAGGTAATCTTTACTACAGCATTTGAAGAATATGCTATAAAAGCTTTTGATGCACATGCAGCTGATTATTTATTAAAACCATTTAGCAAAGAGCGCTTTGATAAAGCAATACAAAAATTGGGAAATAAAAAAACGGAAACTACTACAGCTATTGTAGATACTGCTTTACAAGCACAAGGACAAACAAATAGAATTGTATTAAAAGACAATGGAAAAATAAGAATTATTCCATACGCTCAAATACAATATCTAGAAGCTTCTGATGATTATGTAAAAATTCATACCGCAGAAGGGATTTTTCTTAAAAAGAAAACGATGCAATTTTTTGAAGACAGTCTTCCTCCAGAAGAATTCATTAGAGTTCATCGTTCTTACATTATTTATGCCCCACTTATAACTAGGATAGACCCCCATGAGAAAGATAGTTATTTGTTATTACTCACCACTGGTATACGAGTACCTGTAAGCAAGACTGGATATGGAAAGTTGAAAGGTGTGTTGAGGATTTGAAATAATAAATAGTAAGAGGTGATTAGAAAAAGTATATTTTTAATAACAATACAAAAATATTTTCTAACTCAAGCCTCATAAAATTCTACCAAGCTTCCCATATAAACATCATTCCACCCTGCAACAATAGATACAAAATCTTCATCAGGTATGTTGGTATGCCTTAACTCTAGGGATGTTTTATTTTTATCTGCAAATAATTTCATTGTAACAATTGATGGCTCTTCTTGTTCACCAAAATACCATTGTTGCACAATTTTTTTGTCTTTTTCAAACTCAAGATTCATTCCTTCTATACTACCTTGCCACAGAGCGAACTCCTTATTGGGTTCTGTACTCATTACGGCGGGCTCGCCACTCCACAATTGTATGGTGGCAGCGTTTGTGAGTGCGGCATACACTTCTTCTGGAGTAGCGTTTAGTATATAATATTTTTTAAAATCTTTCATAGCTAATTTTAAGCAAATTACTAAAAAATAGCCTTTCTGTTTAATTAACATTTTTTGCGGAGACATTATCCTTAAATTTGGATATAAAATCCTCTGGAATGAATAAGTCAAAAATAAAAATTATAGGTATTAGTATTATATTTATTTGTATTGGTTTTATTTCGCAGGCGCAATACAAATCTTTTAAGTTGAGTGCCAACGGTGATACCATAAATCGCATAGACAAAAAGAATAGTTTTAAACAAGGAAAGTGGGTTTTGCGCACAGAAGAATTGCGTGGTGAACCTGGTTTTGAAGAAGAAGGCGTTTACAAAAACGATATGAAAGAAGGCATTTGGAGACGATATACTTTAATTGGCGACCCTATTGGTTTTGAAACGTATTTACATGGCGGAAAAGATGGACCGCAGCAATATTATTCTCCACTTGGCGAGTTACTTAGAGAAGAAAGTTGGAGAGGCTATAACCCAGATTCGCCTTATGATACCATTCCCATTTATGGCACAGGAAGTAATGAAATTTTAGATTACAAAATCGTGAAGGCAGAACAATATAGCGTGAAGCATGGTATCTGGAAATATTACGAACAAGTAACTGGCAAACTTTTGAAAACAGAAGAATGGGATAGAAATGTAATTGTATTACCGAACGCACCAAAAGCTGTTGTAAGTTCTGGGAAATCACTGCCCGGTGTAAAAAAAGAAGTGGCAAAAACTGCAGAAATGCTAGAGTGGGAAAAGAAAAATAGGGGAAAGAAAAAGGTGGTAAGGAATGGGGCTACCTCTTTGTAATAAAAAGTTTGTGTGGGATGCAATGCCAATTATTTTTTTATAAAAAATGTTTTATCATATTTAAGGTTTTATGTAGATAGAAAACCACATCCTGTGTTCAGCTAGGATTAGAACTCCTGAAAATATAGAACGAAAAATTATGAATCATTTTTTTGTTAACGTAAATAATAACTACAGTAAAACTTTCCCAATTGAGATAAAGAATTTTCAAAGAAAATAAAAAATGCTACTTCTTTAAAAGTAAACAATTTAATGAAGCATGAAAACTAAAATATGCGCATTGTGCAACAAAGAAGATACTACGCTCTATAGGATACAAATTGAAAAAGGTAAGCAATGGATTTTTGTTTGTACTTCATGTTGTAATGCTGCTAAAACAAAAACGGATTACAAATACGGAGGTACATGGAAAGGCTATAGGCATTAAGATTAGTAAATGACTGTAGGTTATTTGAAAATAATTAAGTCTCAAAAAAAGGAATTACAAAAAATGATTTTTCGGCTAAAGCCATCGGGTGCGTTTTTCATAACCCTAGGCTTAAGCCTAAGGTTATGAAGTAACTTTTGGTAGGCTTTAGCCAAATTAATAGAAGCATATTCTACAATTTCCAAATAGCGATTAGTTATTTATTAATTTTTATTAGTCTTAAAAAATCTCTGCGTCGAAACTATTGATTAAGAAAATAATCTTTTGAATAAAAATAAGTTTGATTTAAGGATTGCAAACATATATCTAGCAACTTTTTCAATGATAATTTTCGTGGCTATAAAAAGACTAATTTTTATAAAATATGGTTTTCATTCGAGATCTTTCTTGTGCAGGCATACCTCGTTAAAACTAACAAAAAAGAAAGGTTGCAAAAATGCAACCTTTCTTTAATTCTTATAGACATCATGAGCATATTTACTAATAACAAATCATCTTACTATTTAATTTCCTTCTGCATTGGATTTCCTTGACCAGAACTTGCGCCACGGCCTGCTCCTTGCCTAGCTTTGAACAATTGAAACTTTGATGGAGCTTCGGCAACATTCCATAAATTATTGCCTTCATTTATATCTGCAGTTTCACGCATTGGGTCCAATTTTATAGATGCCACTTCCTTACTCTTCATAAAAGTTTTTACAACCTTATTTTCGTTCTTACGCCAAATCTGCACTGGAATGCGATCTACTTCTGTTGTACCATCTTTAAATGTCCACTCAACAATAATAGGCATTACCAAACCTCCTTTGTTGCTAAATGTAAGTTCATACATAGTTTTACCTCCAGCTATTTCAATTTTTTGCTCTGTAGTAAATGTATCTGTGCTTGGCAGAGGGAAAGTAATTGTAAATGGTGTACTATCTACTTTTGCAAGACCACGATCATATTTCCAATAAAAATCACGGAGGCTTGCATCCTTATCAGTTGCAAAAACAATATTCTTATCTGCCCTATTTCTTATTTTAGAGATATCATCAAAAGTGTTTTGTATTGGTTTAGATACCAGCTGCGTAGTAGAATTAGATGTTCTTCTTACAGGGGCAGAAACTTCTGTGCTGAGATTTGCCCACTTTACAGTATCCAACGAAATATCTACTGGGTCTGTATTGTAGAACCACCCTCGCCAGAACCAATCCAAATCTTCTGCACTTGCATCTTCCATTGTACGGAATAAGTCTGCTGGCTGAGGGTGTTTAAACGCCCAGCGTTTGGCATATTCTTTAAAAGCGTAATCAAAATTTTCTCTGCCCATTATTGTTTCTCTCAAAATATTTAGACCTGTACATGGTTTGCTGTAAGCGTTTGCACCAAATTGAATAATGTTTTCACTGTTTGTCATTATAGGTTCTAGCTGGTCTTTTGGCAACTTCATATAATCTGTGATCTTATAGGCAGGACCACGACCAACCGGAAATTTATTATCCCACAATTCCTCTGTAAGGTATTCACAGAAAGTATTTAATCCTTCATCCATCCAACTCCATTGACGTTCGTCACTGTTTATAATCATTGGGAAAAAGTTATGTCCAACTTCATGTATCACTACACCAAGCATCCCATTTTTTGTTCCTTCGCTATATGTCCCATCTTTTTCTGTACGTCCATAATTAAAACATATCATTGGATATTCCATTCCGTTGGCAGCCTCTAAGCTTTGCGCTACAGGATAAGGATATGGGATTGTAAATTTAGAATATGATTTAATCGTATGCGCCACGGCCTTTGTGCTGTATTTCTTATATAAAGAATAGGCCTCTTTACCATAAGCGCTCATGCACATAATTTTTTTTCCTTCTACAAAAGCTGGCATTGCATCCCACACAAACTTTCTGCTACTTCCCCAAGCAAAATCACGAACCATTTCTGCATTAAATACCCAAGTTTTTTTTGCGGTAAGTTTTTGTTTTTCTCTAGCCTTAGCTTCATCCAACGTTACAACTTCTAGCGGTTCTTTT
>JANMFB010000402.1:0-16511 GCA_031377605.1 Ferruginibacter sp. | reverse complement strand
AGTTATAAAACATTTTTTTTATCTTGCTAGTCAATGAATTTACTGTCAAAGTGTATATCATTTATTGCTAGGCTACGTTACAAGCGTATTTATAATTGGGTAAATCATCCCGCAGCAGCACAGCGACAAGTATTACAGTCGCTTATTTCCGATGCTCAATACACAACCTTTGGCAAAAAATATGGGTTCGACAAACTGTTTAACATAAAGGAATTTAAGAAAAGAGTACCATTGCATGAGTATGATGATATGCGTCCATATATAGAACGTATGATGCAAGGCGAAGAAAATATTTTGTGGAATACGCCTGTAAAGTGGTTCGCTAAAAGTAGTGGTACTTCTAATAACAAAAGCAAATTCATTCCTGTAAGCGAAGAAAGTTTGAAAGAGAATCATTTTAAAGCAAGCAAAGATGTACTTACAAAATATTATAATAATTTCCCCAGTAGCGATTTGCTTACCGGTAAAAGTCTTGTTGTGGGTGGCTCGCACCAAATAAGTCAATTGTCTGAAAATGTACATTGTGGAGATTTGAGTGCAGTGCTTATGCAAAATTCACCTTTTTGGGGACAATGGTTACGTACGCCAGAATTGAGCATTGCGTTGCTAGATGAGTGGGAGCATAAGATAGAAAAACTTGCGCAAGTAACTGCAGAAGAAAACGTTACCATGCTTGCAGGAGTACCCACTTGGACTTTACTTTTATTAAAGAGAATTTTAGAAATAAAAGATAAGAAAACCATAAAAGAAGTGTGGCCAAATTTGGAATTGTATATAAATGGAGGTGTTTCATTTATTCCTTACAGAGAGCAATTCGAAAAAATCATTGGCGCACCAATAAACTATTTAGAAATATACAATGCTAGTGAAGGGTTCATTGCAGCACAGCAAAAACCTGATGACGAGGGCATGATGCTTTTTACAGAGCATGGGATTTTTTATGAATTTTTACCCGCAGAAGAGTATGGCAAGAAAGCCCCAAAGACAGTAGGCCTAACCCAAGTACAATTAAACAAAAACTACGCTATTGTAATTAGCACCACCGGTGGTTTGTGGCGTTATATGATGGGCGATACGGTTATGTTTACTTCTCTCAATCCATATAAAATAAAAATCACAGGTAGGGTAAAACATTACATGAATGCTTTTGGAGAAGAAGTGATGGTAGATAATGCGGATAGGGCAATTGCGGTAGCTGCAAAAAAGACAAATTCAGTAGTAAAGGATTATACTGCTGCACCTATTTATTTTAGTGAAAATGAAAATGGAGCACACGAATGGCTTATAGAATTTGATGTGGCACCTATAGATCTAAAAACATTTGCCAAGGAGTTAGATGGTGCACTAAAAGACCTAAATAGCGATTACGAAGCAAAGAGGCAAAAAGACATTGCGTTGCGTATGCCGGTTGTACATAGTATGAACGAAGGAACATTTACAAAATGGCTTAGCTGTAAAGGAAAGGTTGGTGGACAACACAAAGTGCCAAGGCTGAGCAATGAGCGTGGAATTGTAGAAGAAATTCTTTCATTAAACATATCAACAAAATAAGCCATTAAAAAACACTTCAACTTTCAAACACAGTAATTTTTTAGGAAGTTTATTATGATTAAATTATTATTCGATTTAAACAAAATTGATTTACATATTTTTGTAACCTAACAATAAATGAATGAAACTACTACAAAACAAAACAGCAATAATTACAGGAGCAGCAAGAGGTATAGGCGAAGCAATAGCAATAAAATTTGCAGAGCATGGCGCAAACATTGCATTTACTTATGTGAGCGATAGTAGCACAGAAAAAGCAAATGCCTTGGTAGAAAAACTTACTGAATTTGGTGTAAAAGCAAAAGCATACAAAACAAATGCCGCAGAATATGCTGCCGCAGAAATTTTTGTGAATGATGTATTGGCGGAGTTTGGGCAAATAGATATTTGTGTAAATAATGCAGGTATTTCAAAAGATAATTTACTACTTCGTATGACAGCAGAGCAATGGGATGAAGTAATAAATGTAAACCTAAAAAGCGTTTTTAATATTACCAAGCAAGTTATTAAACCAATGATGAAAGCACGCAGCGGTAGTATTATTAACATGAGTAGTATAATAGGTGAAACTGGTAATGCCGGGCAGAGTAGTTATGCGGCAAGTAAAGCGGGCATTATTGGCTTTACAAAGAGTATAGCAAAAGAGATAGGCAGCAGAAATATACGTTGCAATTCCGTAGCTCCGGGCTTTGTAGAAACAGATATGACAAGTTATTTGCAACAAGGAGATGCAGCAGAAAAATACAAAGCTTCAATTCCACTTGGCAAATTTGCAAAAGGAGAAGATATTGCAAATGTTTGCTTATTTCTTGCGAGCGATATGGGTAGTTATGTAACCGGGCAAACTATAAGTGTTTGTGGAGGGTTAAATATTTAAAGTTGTGATTGAAATAGTTTCATACGAGCCGATTTATAAACCGTTTATTAAAACACTTAATTATGAATGGCTTCAAAAATATTTTGATATTGAAGCCAACGATATTGTACAACTATCTAATCCAGAAGAGGAAATCCTAAATAAAGGTGGTAAAATTTATTTTGCTTTACACAATAATGAGGTAGTAGGAACTTCAACGCTTATGAAAATGGATGTAGAGGAATATGAACTAGCAAAAATGGCCGTAACTGAAAAATCCCAAGGCCTTGGCATAGGAGAAATTTTACTAGAGCACTGCATACAAAAAGCGAAAGATATGCATATAAAAAGGCTTTCTCTATTTTCCAATACAAAACTAACCGCCGCTATTGCTTTATATAAGAAATATGGCTTTTTAGAAACACCATTACCTTTAGATGTACACTATAAAAGAGCCAATATTAAAATGATAAAATATTTGGGGTAGAAAAACGAGATGCACATTTCGTTATGCTAAAACTCACAAGGTCAATATATTATTAGACAAAACTAAAAAACTGGTGCAAATTTGCTCAAATAGTATAAAAAGCCGTATTATTGCACAAGTAAAGGTTTAGTTATTACCACAAGAATTTTCTTTCTGCGTAAAAACCTTCCAATAAATAAATTTCAACTACTATTTTAGAAATCTCAACAGCGAATTTTTAGAAACGCATTGCAGAATATTTTATGTACGATATATCACAATTGAACGACCTGCTCGTTCCCGAGCTGCAAGATATTGCAGACCAAATGAGCATACCCCACACAAAAAAAAACGATAAAGTAGGGCTTATTGAGGCCATACTCCATAAACAAGCTAATATGAGCACCGAGAAATTAAACGAGGCCGAAAAGCCAAAAAGAAAGCGTATTGCAAAAATAGATACGCCCGCTGCCAAATTTGTTGCAGAAACTAGAGAGGTAAAAGAAGTGGAAGCGCTAATCGAAGTGCCCGTAAAAGAAACCCCTATTAGGAAAGAGCCTATTTCTAAACTAAGAAAAGCCCAATCAATAGAAAAAAAGCTAAGCAAGGTGGAGCGGAAAGAAGATGTACAACCTCAAGATGATTTAGAGGATTTGCAACCAATTACAGACGAGCAAACTACAGTGCCAGCTGCTATTGCCCAAATGCTACAAGCAGAAGATGTACAACAACCACAAACATCTGCCCCTGAGACTACAACAGAAAAACAACAATTTCAACCAAGGCCACAATTTAAACCAAAGGAACCACCGGCATTTAATATAGAATTTGATGGTATTATTGAAGGTGAAGGGGTACTTGAGATGATGCCAGATGGATATGGTTTTTTAAGAAGTAGCGATTATAATTATTTATCATCACCCGATGATATTTATGTATCACCATCACAAATAAAATTATTTGGTTTAAAAACAGGCGATAGTGTTTTAGGTTCTGTTCGTCCACCAAAAGATGGAGAAAAATATTTTGCTCTATTGAAAGTAAACACTATCAATGGAAAATTGCCAGAAGAGGTAAGAGATAGGGTTCCGTTTGATTATCTAACACCACTTTTTCCTTACGAAAAACTAAATCTGACAACTACTGCAGATAATTATAGCACAAGAATAATGGATTTGTTTACTCCTATTGGAAAAGGGCAACGTGGCCTCATTGTTGCCCAACCAAAAACAGGTAAAACAATGTTGCTAAAAGAACTTGCAAATGCAATAGCAGAAAATCATCCTGAATGTTATTTAATAATAGTTTTGGTAGATGAGCGACCAGAGGAAGTTACAGATATGGAACGCAGCGTGAAGGCTGAAGTTATAGCATCAACTTTTGACGAGCCTGCAGAAAAGCATGTAAAGGTTTCTACCATTGCATTAAATAAAGCAAAACGTTTGGTAGAGTGTGGCCACGATGTAGTTATCTTGTTAGATTCCATTACTCGTTTAGCAAGAGCGCATAATACCGTAGCGCCAAGCAGTGGTAAGGTATTGAGCGGAGGTGTAGAAGCAAACGCTATGCAGAAACCCAAGCAATTTTTTGGTGCAGCACGTAAAATAGAAAACGGAGGCTCGCTCACCATTATAGCTACAGCATTGGTTGATACTGGAAGTAAAATGGACGAAGTTATTTTTGAAGAATTTAAAGGAACAGGTAATATGGAGTTGCAACTCGAGCGCAAGCTTAGCAATCGCCGTATTTACCCTGCAATAGATATTGTTTCATCATCTACAAGAAGAGATGATTTGTTGTTAGATAAAGATACCTTTAAGCGCATGTGGATACTTCGCAAACACATGGCAGATATGAACCCCGAAGAGGCTTTGAACACCTTGCTAAAAAATATGAAAGGCACCAAAGACAATGCAGAATTTCTTACAAGCATGAATGGATAGTTTATGTTTATTTGTCTGACAGCTCCAAGCTGTCAGACAAATAAACATAAAAAAAGCCTTCAACAAATTGGGGCTTTTTTGTTGCTGTACTTTTCTTGTTGCAATATTTTGAAGCAGTATTTGGAGCATCAGCAGCAAACAATAATGAGCATTCGTGTCCGGCTGTTCGCTATAATTTTTCATGTGACAGATGGCTTAGAGCTGTCAGACATATAAAAATTGCCGCTTCCATTCGGACTATTGGCAGCAGTTGTTCTTTACTCAACAATAATTTGCTGTGTTTAATAATTTCGCAAGCTGCACTCATTTCACCACAAACATTTCTTCCCACCTAGTAGTATATCTTGGGCTGCGAAGCTCTGCACGCATTTTCCAATTTCGCTTTGTACCGCTGGCGGCAAATTTTATAATATCATCGCGGTTACTAAAATTTATATTGTCTATCATATCCATGAGTAGTCTTTTTCCATTAAGCTTTTCTAAAACAAATAGGTTTCCTTGAATAGTTGTATCTGGCACCAAGCCACTGAGCATTACGCCAGCTTTTTTATAAAGCCTACCCTTTTCAAAAAGCCTATCTACTAAGTTTAATGCAGGTTTTATAAGTTCGTGCGTAGCGGCTGTAGCCATAGGGAGGATTGTATAACTTCCTACGCTTGGCCCATGTCTATAACGGCCCCCATTGCTACTTTGTTCCTTGGGTACTACAAAAACATTAATAACTGTTGCAGCACTATTTTGTCTGCGTAGTTTTTCTGCAGCACGGCTTATGTAAGTTGCTACAGCTTCTTTTATATCTTCAATTTTTTTTACTGGTGTGCCAAACATTCTTGTAGTGGCTATCATTTTTTTGGTAACCAACTCTTCTTCTATTTCTCCTGAGGAAATTCCTTTTAATTCTCTTATCAGCCTTGCACCTACTACACCACCTAAGTACTTGCTTCCAAATTTTTCGCTCATACGTCGTAGTTGCAATGCATCATAAATACCCCATTGCTCTTTTAATTTTTCCCCATATTGACGACCCACACCCCAAATATCTCCTATGGGTGTGCGCTCCAAAGCATCGGTAATTTTGTCTGCCGTATTTAGCACCATCACCCCATTGGTTTCTTTTTTATTGCGCTTAGATAATTTGTTAGCAAGCTTTGCCAATGTTTTTGTAGGTGCAATTCCTACTGTAACCTTTATACCAGTCCACAGTTCTACTCTTTCTTTTATTTGTATTGCAAGCGGCAGTAACTTATCATTATCAAAATCGCTAACGTCTAAAAAACTTTCATCTACAGAATATACCTCTACCTTTTCTTTCCCTAGCATAATTCGTAGTGTTTCCATTACACGCCAACTTAAATCTCCATACAAATTATAGTTACTAGAAAAAGTTGCAACGTTGTATTTTTCTATGGCAGGTTTTGCTAAAAAATAGGGTCCTGCCATTTGTACGCCATAAGCTTTTGCTTCATCACTACGAGATATGATGCACCCATCGTTGTTACTCAAAACCACCATAGGTTTATCATCTAAATGGGGTTTAAACAATCGTTCACAACTACAATAAAAATTATTACAATCTACAATGGCTTTCATTTTATTTATATTTTATCTTTTTCCGCTGCCTGGGTTGTAGAAACTTACATTCCTCGTATTAAATAAACCACCACTCCCCACACCTTAAAATCGCTGAACTCACTCACATCTATAGTAGAGGACTTTTTCGTTTCAGAAATTAACAACAGCTTATTAAATGTCTTCTGATAACGCCTGATAAGCATTTCACCATCTACAACGGCAATAACAACTTTTCCATTTGTGGGTTTTAAACTCTTATCTACAATTACAATATCGCCATCATAAATTCCTGCTTCTATCATACTATTGCCACTTACTTTCATAAAAAAAGTTGCAGGCTTATTTCGTATCAGTTGTTCGTTAAGATCTATACCTCTATCCATATAATCATCTGCGGCGGCACCAAAACCTGTAGCGTTGGCCGTATGCGTAATGTGCTGCGTATAATCTTTGCTCCCTTTATAGCTGCTGCCAAAAAAATTTTCCACTTCCATAAAATACACCTTGGTTAAAACTAATTTAATTAGCAATATTATGCTAAATAATTTAGTTTTTTGTGAAACACAAAATATATTTTTGATCAAATTATTAAAACAGTAACAATGAATTAGATATCACAGGGTATAGAAAATATGGAATATGGCGGCTGGCAGACACGATACCTGCAGGAGCGTGCGAATGCATAGCGAAAGAAAAATTGCACAAATCGTAAATCAACGATAGAATAAAAAAGATAGTTTATACTGCAATATGAACGCTGAAGCAGGTAACTTAGATATGAGTTTATTTAGAGACCTGCTGGACAGGGGGGACATTATTTTAAAATTGCAAGAAAGCAACCTTTGAAGTTAAGCTGCCTTTTCCCTCTTCACAATATTTCGTATCATTCCATTAAAAATAAAATAATGAAACGGAAGTACACTGTACCAATACAGCCTTCCCCATATACCTTTCGGACGAAAAGTGGCTATCTGCCTTAGTTGTAGCTTATTTCTAAATTTCATTATCCTGAATTCGAGCCAAGCTTCTCCGGGTAGTTTCATCTCTGCATAAAGTAGTAATCTTTTTTGCTCTTTATTTACAATCAGTACTCGCCAAAAATCCAATGCATCGCCAACATTAATGGTATCTACATTGGTACGCCCCCTTCTTAAGCCAACACCACCTGCCATCTTATCCATAAGACCTCGTATGCGCCACAAAAAGTTTCCGTAATACCAACCTGTTTTTCCGCCAATACTCCAAATATTGTTTAGGATATTTTGCATTTGCTCTGGTTTTATTTCTCTAAATTTTCTGTCAGTAAAGCATCCATATACAGGCACGTTTACATGGTCCAATAAATGCATAGAAGTTTTGCTGCTTGCAAAGGCATCTTTCCAGCTACTCACTACTACATTTTGCTCTATCTTTTCAAAAGCAAGCTCCACGGCATGTTTGTAAGCAAATAATGTTATGCCTAATTTTTCTTGTAAATTATTTGGCCTGCAGATCACATTTATTTTCATGCTATTCACTAAATTAACAGCAAGCGAATAGGAGGTAGATGTAACAAAGAATAACCAATAAGATGAAAGCCTTGGTGTCATAATTGGTAGTGTAACAATGGTTCTCTTAAGACCTCGTACATTTGCAAATTGCAATAACATTTGTTTGTAAGTAAGCACTTCGGGCCCACCAATATCATACACTTTATTAAAAGTATCTTTTACCATTATTACTCCAACAAGATATTGTAAAACATTTCTTACTGCAATGGGCTGGCATTTTGTGATGAGCCATTTCGGTGTGATCATAAAGGGTAACTTCTCGGTAAGGTCTCTTATAATTTCGAAAGAGGCGCTGCCCGAGCCAACAATGATTCCTGCACGTAAAACCGTTACTGGTATTGCAGCTTGTTTTAAAATTGTTTCTACTTTAAGCCGAGAGGATAAGTGTGTGGAAAGATTTGTCTCATTTACTATGCCTCCTAAATAAATTATTTGTTGTGCGTTTGTTTTACTTAGTAATGTATTAAAATTATTTGCACAAGTTTCTTCTTGTTGCTGAAAAGCCTCTGTAGAAGAGGTTAGTGAATGTATTAAATAAAAAGCAACATCTATTTTTGGAGGAATTTCTACCCCGTTAGGGTTTAAAAAATCTATTTCGATTATATGGATATCTGGATTTGTGTAATCAGCTTCAAATCGCTCCTTGTTTCTCACGCAACAATATAACTGATGTTGAGATTGTAATAAAAACTCAATCAACCGTTGACCAATATAGCCGTTAGCGCCTGTTATTAAAATATTCAATTGCTGCAATTATTAGTTAAATAAAATGTTTTAAAGTTACAATTTTTTGAATAGCATAGAAGATTTAAAATTTTCGAAAAATTAATGTGCGAACAGTTGAATATGTTGCGGACTATTAAAATAATTTTGAGCACAATAATTTGCATTTGCTTAAAGTAAATTTAGTAATGAAAAATTGAATTGAGTACAAAATTTTGATACACATTATTATAATTATTATATTTGAATTACACAAAACATTAATTACAGTATATGAAAAGTAAAATAGTCTCTTTGGTTTTTGTATTTTTTATTACTATATTTTCGCAAGCACAAACTTATATTACCAACGTTTCTGTGGTAGATGTAATAAATAAAAAAGTAAACGCGGGGCAAACTGTTGTAGTAACAGATAATATCATTTCGGATATTAAAGCTACAAATAAGCTAACGCCTACAGCAAATGCAACAGTAATAGATGGAACCGGAAAATTCCTAATGCCGGGAATGACAGATGCGCATGTACATTTTTTTCAAAGTGGTGGTTTGTATACACGACCTGATGCTATCGATTTACGCAAGGTAGAACCTTACGAAAAAGAATTGTCTTGGGTGCATAATAACATGGAAGATTTCCTTCGTCGTTATCTACGTGCAGGTATTACAAGTGTTGTAGATGTAGGTGCATCGTATAATTTTTTAAAACAAAGAGATTCTTTTGCTACAAAAAAATATGCTCCTAATATTTATATGACTGGCCCATTGCTTACATCATACCAGCCAGCAGTTTTTAATGGACTAAAGAATGAAGAGCCATTTAAATTATTTACAACTGTAGAAGAGGCAAAAAAATTGGTGCAAGAACAATTGCCTTATCACCCTGATTTTATAAAAATATGGTTTATTGTAAGCCTTACAAGCGACATTGAAAAAAATGCTAGAAAGTATGAACCAATGGTAAAAGCTATTATTGAAGAAGCACATAAATATAATTTAAAGGTAGCGGTGCATGCTACAGAAAGAATAGCTGCACAAATAGCCGTAGAAAATGGTGCAGATTTTTTGGTACATAGTGTAGAAGACGAAGTAGTATCTGATGATTTTTTAAAACTACTTAAAACTAAAAAGACGGTGCTTTGCCCCACCCTAGTAGTGGCTGATGGTTATGCAAATACTTTTGGACAAAAACATAATTTTTCATTGTACGACTTTACTACTGCAAACCCTCAGCAAATTGGTTCTTTATACGATTTAAAACATTTACCTGATACAACAAGAATAAATGGAATGAAAAATTATTTCAACAATCCTAAAATTATTGCCACAAGTTTGCATGAGGACTCTGTAAGGAAAATAAACTTAAAAAAGATGTTTGATGCAGGTATTACTATTGCAGCAGGTACAGACGCAGGTAATATAGGTACACAGCATGCATCTTCCTATCTGAGTGAGTTATTGGCAATGCAGGTAAGTGGTATTAGCAATTGGCAGATTTTACAAAGTGCAACAATAAACGGAGCAAAAATTTTATCTCAGGAAAATAATACAGGTAGTATTACGGTAGGCAAGAAGGCGGATATGGTATTACTTAGTGCAAACCCCATTGAAAATATTAACAACCTTACAAAGATTACTTATGTGATAAACAAAGGCTTTATTATAAAGCCTGATACACTTATAAAAGAAACTTCACTAGCACTTGTGCAACGTCAGCTAAATGCGTACAATGCGAGAAATATGGAGGCTTTTTTAGAACCATATTCCGATGACGTAGAGTTGTATAATTTCCCAGCTACCTTAATTGGAAAAGGCAAGGTAGAAATGGAGAAAAACTATAAAGGATTTTTTATGACAACACCAGAATTGCATTGCGAAATAAAAGCTAGAATTATACAAGGCGATATAATCATTGATCAAGAGAGTGTTTCTGGTTTTGGTTCTAAAAAATTCGGCGCTATAGCCATCTATCATATAGAGAAAGGGAAGATAAGTAAGGTTTATTTTGTGGAGTAAGAGAAGTGTGCACTTTATTTACTAAAAAATCACCCACGTCCCATTATTTTCTTAAATTGTACTTTCGTACAAAGAAAGCATACAAATGAAAAAGTATTTTTATCTATTGATTTTATCTGTCGTTATTTTAACATCATGTGGCAAAGACAGTGCCGGCATACCAGAAGCACAGGGCGGCTTACTACCTACCAATTATATTTACTTTAAAGATGGCGTTTTTAGTCAAAAAAACACAATTGCAGTAAATGGTTCATCTTTTACTTTTGTAAATCAAAGTAGCAGCTCAATTGGCATTTATTCTAGTGACAGTGTTTATATAAACAAGCAAGGAATAGAATCAAACAAAACTTACTTTTTTAAAAAAGATACTGTTAGCAACAGTCCTATTGTTATTAATTATTTTTTGGCAGGTAACCAAAGTATTAATGGATCTATTACTATTACGCCTTAACAGCTTTACTTTATTATGGCAACACAGATAGCACCATATATTGGCTATGTAGCTTCTTTATTCCTAATTATTTCTCTTGTTGTAAATGGCGACATAAAGTTTAGAATATATAATGGCCTTGGAAGTATAGCATTTATCATATATGGTATTTTGTTCAACGCTTGGCCGGTAATACTTACCAATGTTATTTTACTTTGCATAAACATTGTCTATTTAAGCAAGCAATATAATTATAAAGAAAGCTTTGATATCGCAGAAGTTCCTGCTGATGATAAGCTTATAAAAAAGTTTTTAGATTTTTATGCTAAAGATATTAAAACATATTTCCCCGATTTTTCTTACAATCAAATAAACGGCTGTTACAATATTGTTGTGCTTAGAGATTTAGTTATTGCAAATATTTTTAGTACAAAAATTGATAAGAATGGTGATGCAACTGTGGTCTTAAATTATACAACTAAAAAATACAGAGATTTTAAAGTGAGCAAGTTCATTTTTAAGAAAGGGAAAGAAAACCTGATAGCTAAAGGTGCTAAGAGAATTGTATATAACAAGATTCAACAGCATCAATTTAAAAAATTACTAGAGCTAAATGGTTTTGTAGAAGAAGATGGAAATTTTGTAAAAAACCTTTAGGATTGAGACCGCGAATGCAAAAAAACGCTGAGAAGAAATTTTTGTTTTAATGTCCATTCCAAAAGCACAATCATAAATTTCACATACTATTTACTATTTATTTTTTGCACCTTAGTGCCTTTGCGGCAATTAACTTAACTAACCCAACTAGCCACCAACTGCGCCAAAAACCCTAAAGCAAGCCCCACATAAATATCTTTCTGTGTATGATTGCTCACAAGCATACGGGCTGTACATACAAGCCCCGCAATAAGCACCACCGACGCCATCGGCCAAGTCATAAGCATTGTATTATCTTTTGTGATTACCCAAAACAATCCCAACCATCCACCTACACCAATAGCGTGCATACTAATTTTAAAATAGATATTGGCAATTAATGCTGCACTCGCAGCTAAAAAAATACCCAATACAAAAATTGACATTATTGGTGGATATAATATTTGCTTATTAAAAACCGTGTACGTCCAAAAAAAGAAAATACCGCTGCTCATGTATGGGATAATTCTATCTTTTCTGGTTTTTAAAAAAATAGAATCAATAAAGCCCACTGCTTTTAATAATATAACCGTTGTTAATGGAAAAAAAACAAGGTTAAGTGTAGAAATAAAAATGGTTTGTAATTTAAACTTGGGTGAAAAGCCTGTAAAATAGGATGGGTGCACATATACCAAAAATGCAATGGCATAAATTGGAATAAATATAGGATGAAAAATGTAAGAGAAAATTTGAGCTATAATTCTTAAAATAGGATGCGTATCATTTTTTTCTTCAGGAATATCTTCAAGTAAAATTGAGTTCATGGTTATAAGATTTTTCTTAGTCTAGCTACAGGTATATTTAGTTGCTCCCTGTATTTTGCCACAGTTCTGCGTGCAATATTATAACCTTTTTCTTGTAAAAGGTCGGTAAGCTTTTCATCGCTGTAGGGATGCTTTTTGCTTTCTTCTTCTATCAAGTCCATCAATATTTTTTTCACTTCCCTTGTGCTCACTTCTTCACCACTGTCTGTTTGTAAACTCTCACTAAAAAAGAATTTTAATCTATAGGTGCCAAATTCTGTTTGTACAAATTTGCTATTGGCAACACGACTTACGGTAGATATATCAAGATTTGTTCGCTCTGCTATATCTTTCAAAATCATGGGGCGCAATTCTGTCTCATCGCCGGTAAGAAAAAAATCATATTGATAATTCATAATGGCCTCCATCGTATTAAGCAAAGTATTTTGGCGTTGCTTGATGGCATCTATAAACCATTTTGCACTATCTATTTTTTGTTTAATAAAAAGTACTGCGTCTCTTTGTCCTTTGTCTTTCTTTGCTCCTCTGTCATATTCCTTTAGCATATCTTTATAGCCCTCACTCACTCGTAAGTCTGGAGCATTCTTGCTATTGAGGGTAAGCTCTAGTTTGCTCATATTATTTGTAATAAAAAAATCGGGTATTACATAATTTGCATTCTTGTCTCCATCGCCTACATTACCTCCTGGTTTTGGGTTTAGTTTTATTATTTGATTAATAACTTCTCTCAATTGTTCATCACTTAGCAATAGCGCTCTTTGTATTTTTTCGTAATGTTTTTTTGTAAACTCATCAAAATATTTTTCTAAAACCTTTATAGCTAGTTCTATTGGTTTACCTAAGTTTATTTTTCTTTCTAACTGAAGTAATAAACATTCTTGTAAATTTCTTGCACCAACTCCAGGTGGGTCAAATTGTTGAATTTGTAATAAGATCTCACCAATTTCTTCTTCGGTTGTATCTATATTTTGTCTAAAAGCTAAGTCATTTATTAAAGCGCTTAATTCCCTCCGCAAATAACCATCATCATCCAGGCTACCAACAAGTTGCTCGGCAATTATTGTTTGCTTTTCATCTAAATTCAATAAGCCAAGTTGCTGCAACATCATTTCATTAAATCCAACTTCTACTTTGTGTGGTATTACTTTCCCATCATCTTTTTCGGGATAGTTTTCATCTTTCAGTCTATAATCTCCCACCTCATCATCGCCATCCTGTATATATTCTGCTATATCAATATTTCCGTATTCTTCATCAGTTCCTTCTGTTTGATAATCTTCTTCTACATCTTCTGTAAATTCATCTTTCTCATATTCATCCTCTCCTGCTGCTTCATCATCTGTTTGCTCTAGTGCAGGATTTTCTTCTAGCTCTTCTTTTATTCGCTCATCCAATATTGCCGTAGGCACCTGCAACAATTTCATTAGCTGAATTTGCTGGGGCGACAGTCGTTGTAATAAACCTTGTTGTAAACTTTGATTTAATGCCATTGCTATTTTTAAATTAGGTGCTTACTAAGTTTTAGTAATTACATACAAAATCGTTTCTGTGTTTTATTGCGTAAATTTACAATCATTAGCACTTATAAATGAAACGAAATTTTTTATTTTTATTTTTTTGCATGGTATTTGCAGGCAAATATCTCTTTTGCCAAAATAAAGCCAATTGGTTTCAGACAAAAAAGCCGCAGTTTAGATATGCCTTCTTGTTAGACACACCTAAATCTAAAGTAGCTGTTGCTCCCAAAACTGTAATGTATATTTCGAAGTCCATGCTTGTGCAACCTTCGTTTTATTGCAATAAGTTTGGTTTTTTTTGTAAGCAAGAACTAAAATTAGCAAAGGTTACAAATTTTAAATTCCCAATAGCGTTTAGGGTTGGCTCTCTTCAGTATGTTGATTACTTGGAAGGGAAAGTGAATACAAGTTATTTTAATAGATAGGAAATATTTTGTTCAAATTTGATGTTTTGGAAAAGCAACTTAATATTTTTTAGATTATGTATTTCACTAACTGATTATATTTTTAGCTTCAACCAGTAATTTTACAATCATATGATTTTATTTGTGACTTTTCTTTAAATTTTCTACAAAAACAAATCATTAAATAATTTCCCACCTTTTATTACCGCATATTTTTCCAAATCAGTAATGCCTTCTTCTGCTAATACTTGTTCATCAATAAAAGCATTTCCTGTGCAAGTTGCAGATGGCCTACTTAATATTGCAAACACAGCATCAGCAACAATATCTGGGGTGCGGCTCATATTTATCAAAGCTTCGCCCCCTAGTAAGTTTTGTACGGCAGCAGTAGCAATAGTTGTTTGCGGCCACAAAGAATTGGAGGCAATGCCGAAGTCTTTTAATTCTGCAGCAAGGCCTAGCGCAATCATTGTCATATTGTATTTACTTAGTGTATAAGCAATATGATTTTTGAACCACTTCATATCCATATTTATTGGAGGTGATAAAGTAATAATGTGTGCATTGTTTCCTTTTTTTAAAAATGGAATACAAGCTCTACTCATCATAAAAGTGCCTCGTACATTTATATCATGCATTAAATCGAAACGCTTGGGCTCTGTAGCTTCTGTGCCAGTAAGCGAAATAGCCGAGGCATTGTTTATCAATACATCTATACCACCAAAAGTTTCTACAGCTTTTTCTACAGCAATTTGTATTTGTGCTTCGTCACGAATATCGCATTGCACAGCTAGTGCTTTGCCACCTGATTCTTCAATTTCTTTTGCTGCACTAAAAATAGTGCCGCCAAGTTTTGGATTTTCCACAGTACTTTTCGCTGCTACTACAATGTTTGCTCCCTCTTTTGCAAGGCGTAATGCTATTGCTTTTCCTATACCACGGCTTGCACCAGTGATAAATACTGTTTTATTTTTAAATGACATAGTTTTTAGATTTACCGCTAAGACGCAAAAGCGCAAAGGGGATGATTTAGTTTTATTGATTTAATTTGAAACACAAAGGAACAAAGACATAAGACTGTTTTTATTAGCGCCTTGGCGTTAAATTAAATTTACGCTAATGTAGCATCAGCAGAAATCTTGGTATTGTATAGTTTAGAGATAGGGCAATTTGCTTCAGCATCTGCCACTGCTGCATCAAAAGCTTCTTTGCTTATATTTGGTATTGTTGCATGTACTATTAAGTGTGATGAAGTAATAGCACCATCCAACAATTCCACTTCGCATTTTGTTTCAATACTTTCGGCGGTAAATCCGGCAGCATTTAAAACAAAACTTAATTTCATTGTAAAACAGCCCGCATGTGCTGCTGCTGCTAATTCTTCGGGATTTGTACCTACTCCGTTTTCAAATCTGCTAAGAAATGAATATTGCGTTTTGTTTAACGTGGTACTTTGGGTTGTAAGATGGCCAGTGCCTTCTTTTCCGGTGCCGTTCCACACGGCTGTTGCGTTTCTTTTCATAATTTGTATTTATTGAACCGCTAAGGCAGAAAGATAAAGAGGCTCACTAAGTTTTACAATTCATCCTTCGTGATTCTTTTTTTCTCTTCTTCTTTGTGGTTCTATTTTAATAAATTGCTTTTATAACTATCCGTATCAAATCCCACCAAAATAGATTCTTTAAACTCTACAATTGGCCGTTTTATCAAACTTGTGTTTTCTGCCATTAATTTTACAGCTTCATTTTCGTTGTTTGCTTTTTTCTGTGCTACTCCCGTCAATCCCTTCCATGTTGTTCCTTTTCTATTAAGCAAAATTTCTATGGGCTGTTTTTGTAACCAATCCGTAATTTTTTCTTTTGTTATTCCTTCTTTTTTATAATCGTGAAATTCAAATTTTACTTTATTTTGACTAAGCCAAGCAAAAGCTTTTTTGGTGGAATCACAATTAGGAATGCCATAAATTTTTACCATTGTCACTATAATATTTGTGGCTTGTTGTTTATAATTTTTTCTATTTTTTCTA
>JANMFB010000169.1:0-14698 GCA_031377605.1 Ferruginibacter sp. | reverse complement strand
GTTTATTTTGTGCTGGAGAAATTGATGGAAAAGAAATAAAAATAAAAAAAGTATAATTTTTATTACTTCTAATTTGCCTATGTAAGCCAAAAAAAATGTTGCTAATCGTAATTAAATTACGATCTAGTCTTTGCCTGTTGTAAAAATGTTGTAAATAATCAATTTGTGCATATGTGCCGGGTTTAGTCCAAAAAATCTTTTTTACTTTCTTTCCACATAGTAATATGCGAATAATCTAGTCTACCTGATAATCAATAAATAAGGATGTTTGTAGATAAGTTTTCATTGTTCCACTTAATTTTCATACTTTTGCACTCCGAAAAGAGAAATCTTTTTAGACATTTCCCACAAGGCTCCATAAGTTCCCATCATTTTGGGACGCCAGCAGGGAGTAACATTAATTAGTTATAACAATGCCAAAGGTAAAAACAAACAGTAGCGCAAAAAAGCGCTTTAGAGTTACCGGTACAGGAAAAATCACTTTCCAAAAACCTTTCAAACGTCACATCCTTACTAAAAAATCTACTAAGCGTAAGCGTGGTATGCGTAAAGATGGTCAAGTAGATTCTACACAAATGTATTTTGTAAGAAGATTACTAGGATTGAAATAAACCCAAACCTTTACAGGTTGTACAAACTTTAACTTTAAAAAAAATTAAATATGCCACGTTCAGTAAATGCCGTAGCTAGTAGAGCTCGCAGAAAAAGAATATTAAAAGCCGCAAAAGGTTACATCGGAAAACGTAAAAACGTATATACCGTTGCTAAAAACGTAATGGAAAAGGGCCTTACATATAGTTATGTAGGTCGTAAAAACAAGAAGAGAGAATATCGCACTTTATGGATTGCTCGTATAAACGCAGCAGTACGTGCAGAAGGTATGATTTACAGCGAGTTTATCCACAAAGTAGCTGCTAAAGGATTAGATCTTAATCGCAAAGTACTTGCAGATCTTGCAATGAATGAGCCTGAAGCTTTTAAAGCTTTAATAGATTCTTTAAAGTAATCATCTAGTTGGAACACATTGTTAAACCGCCTTGTCAAATTATAATTTGACAAGGCGGTTTTTTTATTTCAAATAATATAGTTTTACAAGATGAATAATTGGAAACAACCATTAATTGTAATTGTGATTATGCTTTTATTTGCAATAGGATTGACCATTGTACTCGTTAAAGCAATTAAGCATTACAATAAAAGACAGTAACCCAGTTAATTATATTTTATTAGCAATCAAATAAAACCATCACTATTAAATATATTTGCAACTCAAATAATCGATCAAAACATTTAAAGCAGCTTCTCAAAGAATGAATAATACTTACGACAGCCTAGTGCAACAAACTTTTAATTTTCCACAAGAGGGTTTTAAACTGCACGATGATCATTTACAGTACAATGATGTAGATATAAAAGCCCTAATTGATAAATATGGTACGCCACTCAAACTATCTTATTTGCCTAAAATAGGGATGCAAATAAATAAAGCAAAGGCCATGTTTGCCAATGCTTTTAAGAAACATAAATACGAAGGAGAATATAATTATTGCTATTGTACAAAAAGTTCACATTTTAGTTTTATTGTAGAAGAAACTTTAAAGCACAATATTCATTTAGAAACATCATATGCATATGATATTGATATCATAAATGCTTTGTACAAAAAAAGAAAAATTACTAAAGATATCAATATTATTTGCAATGGCTTCAAACAAAAAAATTACACAACCCGTATTGTAAAATTGATAAATGATGGTTTTAAAAATGTAATTCCCATTTTAGATAATAAGGAAGAGCTTAATATGTACAAGCGAGGCATTAGAACTGGTAAGCCTTTTCAGCTTGGTATTAGAATAGCTGCGGAAGAAGAGCCTACATTCCCTTTTTACACATCTCGCCTGGGCATGAAAGCAAAAGAAGTACTAGGTTTTTATGTAGATGAGATAGAAGGTTATGAGGATAAATTTCAGCTAAAAATGTTGCATATCTTTTTAAATAAAGGTATCAAAGATGATATTTATTATTGGAGTGAATTGCAGAAAAGCATTACCCTTTATTGTCAATTAAAAAAGATTTGTCCGGAATTAGATTCTATAAATATTGGTGGAGGTTTTCCTATAAAGCATTCTCTAGGGTTTGATTACGATTATCAATTTATGATAAACGAAATTGTAGGCAACATTAAAAATGCTTGTAAAAAAGCTAAAGTACAAATGCCGAACATCTATACAGAGTTTGGAAGTTTTACAGTAGGAGAGAGTATGGCTCATATTTATAGTGTTATAGGCGAAAAAGTACAGAACGATAGAGAAACTTGGTACATGATAGATTCTTCGTTTATCACAACCTTACCGGACACTTGGGGAATTGGTGAAAAGTTTTTGATGCTGCCTATAAACAAATGGAAAAATGAATACCAGCGTGTGGTGCTTGGTGGAATTACCTGCGATGGACATGATTATTACGATAGCGAAGAACACATCAATGAAGTTTTCTTACCTAAAGTAAAAACTACTGATGAAAACAAATTGGATTCAAATAAGGAACCTTTGTACGTTGGTTTCTTTCATACTGGTGCTTACCAAGATCAGATTAGCGGTTATGGCGGAATAAAGCATTGCCTAATTCCATCGCCTAAGCACATTATTATTGAAAAAGACAAAAATGGTAAATTAATTGAATGGGTTTATGCCAAAGAACAAACATCGCAAAGTATGTTAAAGATTTTGGGTTATATGTAAACATTGGTAGTATATGTAAAAATTAAAAAGAAGCCATCTCCAAGGAGACAGCTTCTTTTTTTTAACAACCATCATAATTCTACCAAATTAAAACCATCTTTATTATTGTACACTAATATCTTTTGCCGAAGTAGCTTCAGCCTCTTTCTTTGGCAATCCTATTTTTAAAACTCCGTTTTCGTACAAAGCTTCTATCCTTTCCGTCTCTATTTTGTTGTTTAAAGTGAAACTTCTTTTAAAAGCTTTAAAGCTAAATTCTTTGCGAATTTTCTTTTCTTCAGCATTTTCTGTTTTAGCTTCTGTACTAATTGTAAGTATATTGTTATCCAATTTGATGTTGAAATCAGATTTCTCGTGACCAGGTACCAACAATTCTACCAAATACATTTTTTCTTTGTCAGTAATGTTTACAGGAGGGTAGCTCAAAAAATCTTCCCTTACTAATTTGTTTACAGCTGTAGGAAATTCATTGAAAAGTTCTTTCATTAATCCATCTAAATTTGAGTAACCATTGTTCAATTTTACGTATGACATACTTTTAGTTTTTAAATTGTTTTTAATATTTGTTTTTTTGAAATTTGCAATTTCTATTCCAATAAAAATTTAAAGCCATAATGACAAATTTATTTAAAAATAGAGCCATAATGGCGCTTTCTTTGTTAAATGGGATCTAATATTACAGGTTAAGGACTCAAATAATTTATATAGTCTCCTCTTTTTAGCCCTAAAAAATTCAAAAAATGAGTTATGTTTATTTAGGTATTGTTTAGTTACGTTTAAAATATACTTTCTTCCAAATAACGTAAACCCTTTCCATTTTTTGCATGTAATTTTGTTACTTAAAATTATATTTATGTATCCTCAAGATCTAGTAATTCCTATGAAGGAAGAACTTACCGAAAATGGTTTTACCGAAATGTTAAATGCACAAGAAGTAGAAAATACGCTTACAGCAAAAGGGACCACTTTGGTAATGATAAACTCAGTATGTGGTTGTAGTGCAGGTACGGCAAGACCAGGCGTTCTTATGGCAGTGCACAATTCTGATAAAAAACCTGAGCATTTAGCTACGAGTTTTGCAGGGTTTGATGTAGAAGCAGTAAACCAAATACGCAAACATTTATTACCTTATCCTCCTTCTTCACCTGCTATAGCATTGTTTAAGGATGGTGAGCTAGTGCATATGATAGAACGCCACATGATAGAGGGCAGGAGTGCACAAATGATAGCAGAGAATTTGAAAGGTGCTTTCGAATCTCATTGTAATTAAAATCTTTATTATGAATCCCGGCAATTATGTCGGGATTTTTATATTATTACTACTATATCGTTAAATAAGGACTATTTTGTATTGACCTAATTCCGTTCATAATATCTACTCTCTTTTGCTTTCTCTTATTATAAGTTTTCATTAAAGTGTTTTTAACTTTAATAATCTTATGAACAACAGCAAATCGTTCAGACAATTCACACAGAGTTTTTTTGCCCACTTTAAGGTTGTTGGTTAGCACTCGTATACTTTTAATTATATTGCACTTCATTAAAAACAAATACAACTAATGTATCCAAATTTATATTACGTTTTCAAAGATTGGTTTAATGTGCAGTGGGAGTGGCTAAAAATACTAAATACATTTGGTTTGTTTGTGGCTTTAGCTTTTTTAGTTGCCATTTTTATTTTAAGAGAAGAACTAAAGCGAAGAGAAAAGCTGGGATTGCTTTTCCCTAGAGAAGTATCCATCGAAATTGGAAAACCAGCTTCATTAATCGACCTTATTTCAAATGCAATTGTAGGTTTTATTTTTGGTTCAAAAGTTCTAGGCCTTATTTTTAGTAAGCCCGAAGGGATGAATCCCCAAGATTATATTTTTTCAACCCAAGGAAGTATTATAGGTGGTTTGTTGTTAGCATTGGTTTTGGTAGGCTTAAAGTGGTACGATGCTAATAAGCAAAAACTAAAAGTGCCTGAAAAAAGAAACTTGCGTATTTGGCCTCATGATAGGGTAGGAGATATTTTTGTAATAGCCCTTATAACGGGTATTTTAGGTGCAAAACTTTTCGATAATTTTGAACATTGGGATGAATTTATGAAAGACCCAATTGGTAGATTGTTTTCACAAAGTGGTCTTACGTTTTATGGAGGATTAATTCTAGCTTCGGTTTCTGTTTCTTTTTATGCATACAAAAAAGGAATAAAAATTTCGCACTTGGTAGATTCTGCAGGAGCATGCCTTCTGCTTGCATACGCAATTGGTCGCATAGGGTGTCAGGTTTCAGGAGATGGTGATTGGGGAATATACAACAGTGCATATGCTAGCGATGCTAGCGGAAAGCTTTCTGTGGCTGCTCCCGGTGATTTTGAGAAAACCTTGCAGAGTAATAGTACTTACTTTTTAGATGGAAGTATAATAAATGATAAAGGCAGGCAAATTGAAGTAACCGACAGAACTTACAAATCTTTAGAAGAAGTACCTCGAAAATTTGTAAAAGGAGTTTCATTTTTACCAAAATGGATGTTTGCTTACAGCTATCCTCAGAATGTAAACAAAGATGGTATTTCAATGCCTGATTCTACTGAAGAGCATAGGTATGTATTGCCAAGTCCTGTTTTTCCAACGCCGTTTTACGAAACCATTATTTGTACCCTTTTGTTTTTATTATTATGGGCTATTCGCAAAAAAATAAAAACACCCTGGGTTACATTTGGAATATATTTAGTACTTAATGGAGTAGAAAGATTCGTTATAGAAATGATACGTGTAAATATATCGTACAAAGTTTCTGGCTTTGCTTTATCTCAAGCACAAGAAATTGCCATCATGATTATTGTAGCAGGAATTGCAACGATAATTTTTGGAAAATTAAAACACAAACAAACTTTATCTAACTAATAAAATAAACAGTATGCCTTCATTTGATATTGCCAGCAAAGTAGATTTACAAACATTGGATAATGCAATTAATGTTGTAAGCAAAGAAATAAAGAATCGTTTCGATTTTAAAGACTCACATGTAGTTATTGAGCTTAATAAAAAAGATTTTAAGGTTAGTCTTGAGGCAGATAGTGAAATGAAAATAGAACAAATTAAAGATGTATTAATTAGCCGAAGTATGAAACAGGGGCTTGCTGGCGAAGTATATGATTTTAGCAAAGCGCCTTTTCCTAGTGGAAAAGTTACCAAGCAAGAAGTAATTGTAAGAAATGGCCTAAAGCAAGAAGATTCTAAGAAGATAGTAAAACTTATAAAAGATAGTGGCTTAAAGGTACAGGCTGCCATTATGGATGATATAATACGGGTAACTGGCAAAAAAATAGATGATTTACAAGATGTTATACAACTTAGTAAAGAATGGGATTTGGGAATAGCTTTGCAATTTGTGAATATGAAATAGGAGGCAGTGGGTATTAGACAGTTGGCAGTTGGCAGTATTTAGTTGACAGTTTAACGTTGATAGTATTCAATGGATAGTATTTATTTGGTGGTAAATATTTTCCAATGAGAATAACCATTGCTATTTTAAGTTAAAACACCTATTTTTGCACTCTTAAAATAACAAGCATGGCAAAATCCATGCACAAAAAATAAAAAATGAAAAAAGAACTTCACCCAAAGAATTACAGAATGGTTGTGTTTAAGGACATGAGTAACGGAACAACATTTTTAAGTAAATCTACTGCTGCTACAAACGAAACTGTGGTATTTGAAGAAGATGGTCAAGAATATCCAGTAATTAAATTGGAGATTTCAAACACTTCTCATCCATTTTATACAGGTAAGAATGTGTTGGTAGATACAGCAGGTCGTATCGATAAATTTAATAAGCGTTTTGGAAAGAAAACTCCAGTTACTGCTGCACCAGTTGCAGAACCAACTGCGGAGTAATTTTTCTTAATTACATATTTTTAAAATCCCTCTTGTTCTCAAGAGGGATTTTTATTTATAAACTAAAGTAAATTTGGCAAACTCATTTTACCTGACTTATACATTTTTATACTTTTTTATTGAACAAAAAATTCTGTCGAATTTTTATCTCCAGTTTTTAGGTTGGTAATTTTAATGAAATGTAGGCCTTGGTTTATATTTTTAAGATATATAAATGAAGAATTTGTCTTGTAATTAATGTTAATGATTTCTTTTTGAATTAGCTGGCCCGAAGTAGAAAATATTTCAATTAATTGATTGGTACTAATTTCCTTTTCCCAATAAATATTTAGTTTTGAGTTACTAATGATAGGATTCGGGTAGATTGAAATCGTGTTATTTTTTTTTGAAAGTGCTGATGCATTTAAAATATTACGCTCTTTTTTTATTATAGATGCACTTGTAATTTTCCTAACAGCTCCCGTCGTACATGTAATTTGTTTAGAAGAATAAGATTTTTTTACAACAACTTCGGGCAAAAGCACTACTTTTCCAGAATCAATAAATTCTTTGGTTTCATCAAATTTATTAACAGCATTTACCATTTTTTTCTCGGTTAAAACAACTCGCTCTAATTTTAATTGTTTTTGAGCAATCGCCTTCATACCAAATAAAAATGCGGGAATACTTATTGTAAAAAAATACTTTAACCATGGAATTCCATTTTTTGGAATTAGAAGAGCTTTATTCATTTGGTCATTATAAAAACGGCCACAAGTATCTTCTTTATTAGATTTAAAGAAATTTATTAATTGGGTATCGGTCATAGTAGTAAAATCCGTAACTGTTTTTTTGCATGATTTACAATATCTACCTTGCTCAATTACAGTCATTGTATCCCAATCATTATTGCAGGGTGTAGGAATCTGTATCGTTAAATGCTTTGGCATGTTTATTTAGACATGT
Source organism: Ferruginibacter sp. (assembly GCA_031377605.1). Classification (GTDB taxonomy): domain Bacteria; phylum Bacteroidota; class Bacteroidia; order Chitinophagales; family Chitinophagaceae; genus Ferruginibacter. The sequence goes on along the minus strand of JANMFB010000169.1, from coordinate 7,128 downwards.
TAGCTTTGCTAATAGCTGCTTCTTTCTTTTAATCGTAATATACTATCTAAACTAAAAAGTCTACATTTCACAATGCAGACATTTTACTAATTCAGTACTTATACCTAAAACTTATTACTTAGAACTTCTCTACAACAACATTCCCCATACAAATCTATTTTTCTGTTGTTTGCTCTCTGCACTTCCATCCCCACCTCTAAACCAGTCAGAAATTCGATCATCTATAAACTTCTTTAAAGCTGTATTTGTATATGCTTTCTTTGCTTCAAATGGTTTTAAATCTGTTATATCTACACCATTCACACTTACTTTTGTAGCTATCCAAGAAGTATACAATCTTGGTATTGTCATTCCCAAAATTGCACCTGGTAAGCCATTTATGGATGCTGGCCCTGCAGGTATCATGATTTCTTCTGCATAAAAAGCAAACACATAAACACTATCAAAAATTTTTGCAACTGCCTTTTTGCAATTAAAACCAGCAATCATTCTGTTATCATTAGTGAGCCTCCATTCAAGGTTTGGAACGCTATCCTCTACATTTACTATAGAGCCAATTAAATCTTTTTCTTGACTCGTGATTCCTGCATTAAAATCATAGAACCAAATTGTTTTATCATCTTTACCTAACCTAGTACCTAGTCTATCTTTTTCTTTCCACCTGTCGAATTTGTAAATGCTCTTATTATCAGCAAATCTAAGGTTGTAATAACCAATTTTAAATTGTGGTAATTTATCACCCATCATTTCTGCCCAACTATTGCTACCAATTGTTTTTTTTATATTTTGAGTCATTTCATATTCAATGCTTGCTTTTTCTATAAATACTTGTGCATTAGCTTTTACTATAAAACAACTTGCAATCATTATAATTAGTATGTTTTTCATATTTCTAAGTATGTTTATTAAATTATTTTTTTTCAACAGCTTTGTTTTTGAAATTCCATGCAAGGCCTATCATAAAATATCTTTGCAATCTGTCATTTCTTGTTTCAGTAAATTGTGCATTTCCACCAAATGATCTATCAAAACCAATATTTTGATTTAATATATCTCTCACTAAAAAATAAACAGTGTATTCATCCTTTTTAAAAGTACGCTGCAATTTTGCATGTAGTAAATTGTTTGTAAACCCTGCTGCCTGAGCAGTTTTTTGTCTTGCATTTAATTCATATTCTGTATTAAACGACCAAACCTTTTTGAGATAAATAGTTCCATTCACACCAAAGCTAGAAGTAAAATACTGGTTCTTATTGGGCTGTCGAGTAGAACTTTGCACATTGAAGTTTGTGCCCGTAGTCAAATTTAAATCGTATTTCTTGTCTTTGGATTTAGATATATAAAGGGACAATCCTGCATTGGTATTATTGGTGGCATTTTGCAAATTATTTATAAGATTTACAAACTTATTATAACCTCCATTTCCATTGATATTAAATCTAGTATCTATTTTTTTTACTTTAAAACCCATTCCTCCATAGAAATTTAAGTTAATATTTCCGTTGGTGTTTGTTGGTTGAATTTTTGTTACCCCTGTATTAAAATCAGTTGTTACATTATCTGCAATAGAATTATTAATTACACTAACATTTACAGATTGATAAGTATAAACATCTTTAATAAAGCTATATCCGTTGTGATTTATAGAAAAGTTATTGGTAAACGAGGGTCTTAAATTTGGATTACCTAGGTATTGATTAAATGGGTCCAAATTGTTTCTCAAGGGTTGTAGCAGGTTAATATTAGGCTGTCTTGTATTACCGTTATAATTGATTGAAATATTATGACTGGCTTTGTATGCATAGCTCATATTTGCAGTAGGTGTGAAGTTGGTAAAACTCCTGTTTGCGGCTATGCTAGAACTTAAATCCTTTAAATCGAACGTAATAAAACTTACTCCTGCGCCAATATTCACTTTAAACTTTTTATGTGCATAGTTTATTTTTGCAGACGGTACATTTTGGGTAATTGTTTGCCTAAATTGATTAGATAAACTATCGATTTTTTTATTGTAGTTGCCGGTAATGTTGTCGTAATTTAATGTAGTTTGATTATTCGATCCTTTATCTAGGCCTAATAGATAACCCAATTCCAAAGCAAACTTTTTACTGAGTGGCTCTGTATAGGTTAGTTTAGTAGACACTTTATTGGTAAGCTTTTCAAAATCTGTTTCTTGATTTATAAGAAATGCAGCCGGAACACCAGCATTTGAAACTATGTTATTAGATATTATTGTGTTTGCACCCTCACTACTCAGTAAACTCCAATCTGCATTGAGCGACAGCGTCCTTCTTGCCTTCTTAAATTTATGTTTCAAAATAGCATTTAATCCCAATGCCTGTTTTTCAGAATTTAACAAAGTGGTTCTTTCATAACTATTGGCAAATGCATTTTTTTCACCTCTTGTGGTTATTCCATTACTTATTGTACTACTTTCTGTATTATAAAAATTAGATTTTGCAGTTATTTTTAAAGTTGTATTTGCACTATCTAATTTAAAATCTAATACTGCCTTTACTTTAAAATTACTTCTGTTTACATTTAAAAAATCTTTAGAATTTGTAGTAAGGGCAGCAGTATCAGATGAATTATTTACCGAGTAATTGCTTCGTATATTGTTATATCGTTGGCTATTGTACCTTGGCGATAGATTCACTTTTGTTTTATCACCTAATTTATTGCTGTATTGTACGCCTGCATTTATATTGGTCATAAATCCATTTTGTGGATCTACATATGCCTCTTCATCAGAGGATCCTCCGCCACCAGTGTAATAAGTGAAACCGCTTTCTTCATCTATTACCATATTTTCATTGTCTCCATACTTTTGCTCATCTTGCCAATTAAGCCCACCTTGTCCTGTATTTCCATTAAGCAAAAATCCTGTTATTTTCCTTTTCCCTTTAAAAGAACCAAACAGTAAATTATCGTTAAATCTATTGCCGTACTTATTATTTAATCCTCCGGCCAAATCAATTTTTCCAAAATAACCTTTCTTCTTATCTTCCTTTAATTTGAGGTTAATCGTCTTTTTAGTTTTACCATCATCAATTCCTGTAAACTCAGCTTGTTCACTTTTTTTATCAAATACTTGTACTTCTTTTACCGCATCTGCTCGTAAGTTTTTTACAGCCATGCCAGGGTCATCCCCAAAAAACTCTTCACCATCTACTAAAACTTTTTCCACTTTTTGCCCCATTGCTTTTATTTCTCCATTTTTATCTACCTGTATGCCAGGTAGTTTTTTCAAAAGTTCTTCTACGTTTGCATTTGCACTTACTTTAAAACTATCAGCTGTATAGATCGTAGTATCACCTTTTATTTTCATTGTACTACCACTTTTTACAATAACTGCTTCCAATAATTTAATTTTTGTAGTTAGTGGTATCATAGGTATTTTGGTAGAGTTACTCGTCAAAACTACATCATCTATGTATTCTCCAAAATTTGGATGAGATATGGAAAGAATATATTTGCCCGGTTTTACATCTTTTAAAACATATGAACCATCGTCTTTTACTCGAGTAAATGCTTTTAAAATGGAGTCTTTAGGAGTTAATAAAGCTACAACAGCTTGCTTAACATTAGCTTTTGTGGAAGTATCTCTTACGGTGCCCGTAACTTGTAACGACTGCGAATATCCTAAAACTTTAATTGCTAAAATGATAATTATTAGTGTAATTTTTCTATGCATGCAGTTGGTTTTGATAATATACGAATAGTTTCGTTTTACAATGATATGACAATAGATTTCGGTGTTAAAATTACTTATCTTAAATTTACGTTAATCTGCTTTTACATAAACGGTACATTAACAACATTAGATGGCATATCAAGATGATAATTTTATAGATACAACAAAAATGGTTTGGAATTATTCTTTCTTTTCGGAAGATGATATCAATCTATTTCAAAACGGTAAATTATTTTTTGGACATGAGAAATTTGGTAGTCATTATTTACATTTATTAGATGCTCATGGTTATTATTTTGCTGTATGGGCACCCAATGCAACCAATGTATGTGTAATAGGGGAGTTTAATGGATGGAAAAATAATTTGCATCCGCTATTCGTTCGCTTAGATAAATCAGGAATATGGGAAGGCTTCATACCGCATTTGCCGGAAGGTACTTTGTATAAATACCAGATACAAGGATTTGAAGGGGTAGAAACTTTTAAAGCAGATCCTTATGCAAACCAAAGTGAGTTAAGGCCCAACACTGCATCTATTACAAGAAATATATATTATGAATGGGATGATAATGAATGGATGAGCAAAAGAAAAAAACACAATGCACTAAATGCTCCTTGGAGTATTTATGAAGTTCATCTTGGAAGTTGGATGCGTCCACAAAAAGACAAACCAAATCTTTTTAATTCTTATCTTGAAATTGCTGAGCGGCTTGTGCCTTATGTGAAAGCAATGGGATTTACTCATGTAGAGTTAATGCCTGTTACAGAATATCCTTATGATGGAAGCTGGGGTTACCAATGCACTGGCTTTTTTGCAGCTACAGCAAGGTATGGTACTCCAGAAGATTTAATGCATCTTATTGAAGCACTTCACAAGAATGATATTGGCGTAGTATTGGATTGGGTACCATCTCATTTTCCTGCAGATGCACATGGCTTGTATAAATTTGATGGAACGCATACCTATGAATATGCGGATATGAGAAAGGGCTTTCATAAAGATTGGAACAGTTATATCTTTAATTATAAGCGAGCAGAAGTACGTTCTTTTTTGCTGAGCAGTGCTTATTATTGGCTAAAGCAGTTTCATATAGATGGGCTTAGGGTAGATGCAGTAAACTCTATTATAAGGTTAGATTTTAGTAGAGACGAAGGGGAGTGGGTACCCAATGAGAAAGGAGGCAATGATAATGAAGAAGCAATTTCATTTTTGCAAGACTTTAATAAAATGGTCTATACTGAATTTGAAGATGTACAAACAATAGCCGAGGAAGCTTCTGATTGGGAGGGGATTACTAAACCAATTGATAAGGATGGCTTTGGTTTTGGAATGAAATGGATGCTGGGATGGATGCACGATTCATTTTCCTATTTTAAAAAAGATTGGGATGCAAGAAGGGGAGTACAAAATGATTTTACTTTTAGTATGATGTATTTTTACAATGAAAAATTTATGATACCCATTAGCCACGATGAAGTGGTACATGGTAAAAGCCCATTGATTTATAAAATGCCAGGCAACGAGTATGAAAAATTTGCAAACCTTAGGTTATTGTACAGTTGCATGTATACTCACCCAGGAGGCAAGTTGCTTTTTATGGGTAATGAATTTGGTCAAACAGATGAGTGGAATTATGACAGTGAATTACAATGGGAATTGCTTACTTATGAGGCGCACAATGGCATGCAAGAATGTGTAAGAAAACTTAATCACTTGTACAAAAATGAACCTGCTTTGCATGAATTACAGTTTGATAAAAAAGGTTTTCATTGGGAAAATCTGGCAAACCCTGAAAATGGCATAATGGTTTATAGACGAATGTGCAAAGACAAAGGAAAAGACATAGTTATAATAATTAACGTATCAGATACAAATTATTATGATTGGGAAATACAAATAAAGGGTAAGGCAATATGGCATGAAATTTTCAATTCCGACGATAGCGCTTTTTGGGGAAGTGGCAATGCACAAAATACATTGATTCCTATAGAAGTTGTGGATAAAAAGAAAAAACTGTATAAAATAAAAATACGAATTTCAGCGTTTAGTAGTGTAATCATTCAATAACGGTATAATAATTGCCATTTATTTAATTATGAAAAACATCCTTACCCTTTTAGCAATTTGTTTAGCGACTAAAGCTATGGCAAATTCGCCGTTAATTGATAGTTCTCAATATTACTTTAACAAAGGAATGGAAGAGAAGAATGCAAAACGATACCTCATTGCTTCACAAATGTTTGAAAAAGCTATTGTATTTAATAAAAATTATACTGAAGCTTATATCGGAAATGCAGAAGTAAATAATGAAATGCGAAAAACTGATCAAGCAAAAGCTAATTATGTAAAAGCTTATGAGTTACAACCTAGTAATATGATTGTAATAAAAGAACTTACAAATATGTATTATAATTACCGCCAATGGGATAAAGCTATTGAGTTTGCAAATAAATGCGCTAATTGTGATAATGCAGATAGGATCATTGGAATGTCTCATTACAAAAAGGAAGATTATGCTTTAGCAGAAAAGTTTTTATTAAAGGCGATTGCAAAATCACCTAACGATGCTGAAGCTAATTATACGCTTGCACGCAACTACATGGATGCAGATCTAAATAGAAAGGCAGTAACTTATTTTGAAAAAGCAGCTTCACTTAGTCCTGACAAATCTAATTGGGCTTATGAGCTTGGCTTGGTTTATTTTGATTTAAATAATTTTAAAGCAGCTGTTGTAGCTTTTGATAACGCACTTAAAAATGGTTTTACCCCTAACAATGATTTTAATGAAAATTATGGTTATGCTTTACTTTATAGTGGTGAGGTAGAAAAGGGTGAAGCAAAAATTTTAGAAATATTCAAGAAAAAAGGGAACAAAGAAATTCTTAGAGAGTTGGCTACAATATTATACAATCAAAAGCAATATGAACGCTCATTAGATTATTGTCAAAAATTAATAGAAGTAGACCCTAAAGACGGCAAAGCTTTATACCAAGCTGGTTTGGCATTTATAAAGCTTGGTAAAAAAGATAAAGGTCAATCTATGTGTGATAAAGCAATAGAACTTGACCCAACACTGGCGGGTAAAAAATCAGCAGTAGGTGATATGAGTGGAGGATTATAAAATCACTTATAAAATATAAGATTAAGCTATCAATAAAATATTGATAGCTTTTTTTATTGAAGAATTTGTTATTTTAATTATACCGTCTGTGAATTCAGAATAGTCCAATTGCATTGGCCTAAATGACTACTACAGAGGTATTATACCGAAAGTCAATTGGACTAGAAATCGACATACTTGGTAATACTACAAAAAAGTAATGTAACAAATGCTTAATTTTAACAAATGCCAGAAAGTGTTTTATACAATAATGAAGCGTTTAGGAAAAACCTATTATTAGCAATATCTAAAAATACATTTGATTTTATAGCA
>JANMFB010000326.1:0-27029 GCA_031377605.1 Ferruginibacter sp. | reverse complement strand
ATAGTTTCTTTAGCTTCTTTGTAGGCTATGCTAAGCTTTTTTCCTGTACAATATTATTTTTCATTTTATTTAAGTAAAGGATTAAACTATATTAACAATTTAAGATTCTATGAAAACATAACGCCGCAATTGCTAATGCTTATTTTTTAATTAATTACCTCAGTACCATCTGCCTATCTGCATCTAATTTTATTAAAATAAAAATAAGTATACTAAACGTAATGAGTGATGAGCCACCATAACTCATAAGTGGAAGTGTAATACCAATAACAGGTGCAAGACCTACAGTTACACAAACATTTACCACTACATGGAAAAAAATAATTGCTGCTACGCTATATGCATACACTCGGCTGAATGTGCTTCGCTGCCGCTCTGCAATGAATATGATGCGTAATAAAAATACTAGATAAAGTAACATTAGAATCGTTGTTCCCCAAAAACCGAAATTTTCTCCTACCGAGGTAAAGATAAAATCTGTGTGCTGTTCTGGTACAAAATCTCCTTGTGTTTGTGTACCTTTTAAAAAACCTTTTCCTAAAAAACCACCCGAGCCAATGGCAATTTTTGATTGCTTTACATTATAGTTTTGCTGGTCACTTTTTTTCTGTTTTACTTTTTCTTCTTCCACAGACATTGTTCCTGTTTTTCCATCTTTAAAAGGATTGTCAACTCCAACCATACTAAAAATTCTATCTGCTTGGTATTTTTTGAATACATGCTGAAAAACAAATGGAATTACCAAGCCAACAAAAGCAGAACTAAACAGCCAAGCACCTACAATAATTGTTAGTAAACTTTTGTTTCTTCTAAATTGTTTTCTATTAAGCCAAATTAGGAGTGCAGTAAGAATAGTAAAGCTAATTAGCAATGTTTTTGTACTAAACAATAGTGAAACGACAAGTAATACAGCCATAGCGAAGCCTGCTATTAAATAACCAGGTGGCAGTCCTTCTCTATACATTGGTATCAGAAATACAAAATAAACCAATGCCAATCCAGTTTCTCCTTGTGCAATTGATAATAGAGCGGGAGTAAATGAAATTGCCGCTCCAATTAGTTGGTATTTGGATTTGCTAAAATCAGTCTCTTGAAGGGATAAAAATTTGGATAATGCCAATGCAGTAAAAATCTTACAAAGTTCTACAGGTTGCAAATTCATAAAGCCAAGGGGTATCCAACTCTTAGAACCTTTTATTTCTTTGCCTACAACAAAGGTGGCAAGAATGAGTAAAATCCCTATGAGGTAACTAAGGTTTGCAGAGGCCGTAAATAATTTACTGTCAAATAATAAAATAAAAACACCCAACACGCAACAACCAATAAAAAAGAACAACTGCTTGCTATAATTTTTTTTGAAACCTAATAGTGTTTGCGTAAAGTTATCTGTGCTTTTATATTCTACAGAAAAAATACAAATCAAACCAACAATTACAATAATTGCGTACAACCACAACAATATTTTGTCATTTCCTTTTACTATAGATGGGTTTCTTTGTTGGTACATTTTAGTTAATTCTTGTCTTCTTCTTTTTTTGTGAGTGAGTCTGAAATACTTAATTTCTTTTTATCTTCAGGTAACATTGCGTCAGACTTTTGCACCTTGTTTTTTTCTTGTTCTTTTTTCTCTTTATTTTCTTTGTCTTTCTTCTCTTTTACCAATTTATCTATTGCATTACTTGCTTCATCGTCGTCATCTATTCCTGTTGTGTCTTTTATTATTTTTATAAAGCCTTTTGCTATTAAATAAGCAGAATCACCTGCATGTGTTAATGAATCTCTGATTCTTAATTGTACTGCAATTTTTTTCGGTATTAAGCTTAATTTAGAAAGGCTTTCTATTTTTGCTAATCTTCCTTTGTCGGTGATGGAATCATTAAGATATTTTTCTATCATTAGCCCCACAATTGGCGCCGCGTAAGTACCCCCAAAACGTCCACTATTTTCTACCACACACATAATGGCAATTTTAGGATTTTCTCGTGGCGCAAATGCACAGAAGAATGAGTGGTTCTCTTGTTTTACTCCTCTAAAATAATTTTCTACGGTTCCTGTTTTACCACAAATATTTATTCCTTTTACCCTTGCGTTTCCACCAGTTCCTCTTTCCAATACTCCTTGCATTCCATCATGCACTACATCAAAAATACTATCTGGGATATCTATTGGATGATTTTTTATTTTGTATTTATCTAGTACGCCATATTTGTCACCGCCATCAATTGAATCTACAACATGTGGTGTGTAATACCAACCCTTATTGGCAATGTATGCCATTTCATTAGCTACTTGTATTGGAGTTACATCTACTTCTCCTTGGCCAATACTTACAGAACGAAAACTACAATAATTCCATTTTCCTGGTCCAAATCTTTTTGGGTTATTAAAATATTCAGGGGTAGGGATGTTTCCACTTCTTTCTGTAGGTACATCAACGCCTAATTTGTGTCCCAAACCGAATGCATACATGTATCTATCCCAAGCAGCAAGACTACTATCAATATTAGGATATTTTGGATTATTTATAACTCTTTGCATTACTGTTGCAAAATAAGTATTATCAGAAACTGTAATTGCATTCCTTAAATTAAACGTTCCGTAATCTAAACATTTCATAGGCTTGCCGCTGCCGCATCCATAAAATGCTCCTCCACAACTTACAGAAAAATTTGGGTCAATAACACCTTCGTGTAAACCAACCAAAGCTTGTAGTGTTTTAAAAGTAGAACCTGGTGAATATTGTGCATTAACTGTTCTGTTAAGCAAAGGAAGAGCAGGATTCAAGTACAATTCTGAAAAATGTTTTTTTCTATCTGCACCAGTTAGATATTTGGGTTGATAAGTAGGCGCACTCACCATAGCAAGTATACCCCCAGTCTTTGGATCTATTGCAACAATTGAACCTAATTTATTTTGCATTAATTTTTCTCCAAGCTCTTGTAATTTTATATCCAAAGATGTATGCAAATTTTGCCCTGCAGTAGGAAGGGTGTCATGTTTACCGTTGTCAAGTTTTTCAGTAAGCCTATTTTTATTGTCACGTTTCCAATATTCAATCCCTCTTTGTCCCATCAAAACTTTTTCATAACTACGTTCAATACCTGTTAGGCCTGCGTAGTCACCAGATGCATACCCTTCCTCTTTATGTTTTTTTAAAAAATTAGTATCTACTTCTGCAGTATAGCCAAGTACATTGGCAGCAGCGTCATAAGGGTAGGTGCGCATGGAGCGTTCTTGTAAAAAAAATGCTGGTGCAAACATATACATGCTTTCATTGAGTATAGCCATTTTATCTTCTGTAAGCAAACCTTCAAAAGTAGAGGTTCTTGTTCTGCCATTCTTTATAATGAGCTCCACTACTTTCTTATTAAACTGTGCTGTATCTATTCCAAGTATTCTACAAAGGGCAAAAGTGTCTAAACCTTTTAATTTATTTGGCGTAAGCATTAAATCATATGTAGTTGTATTTTGTAGAATTGCTTTTCTATTTCTATCAAAAACAATCCCACGCTCGGGGTAAATTACTTTTCTAAATGTCCCTTGTGCTAGTGCAGCCTCGCCTAGTCCAGATGAAAAAAGCTGCAAATGTGCCAACTGTGCTATGATCACAATAAAAATGGCTACAAATACAATTGCTATTACATTTTTTCTACTTTGGTTAAAGACGGACATTTATTAACGAATAATTTTATTATGGATAAGGTAATGCTTTTTAAATGAGTGTTTATAAAAAATCTAAAAGTAAAACATAAACGTCGAATCTTTTATCCTCACCCTTATGGTAGGAGTTTATTATACAGTATTTGTTCTAAACTTTTGCTTTCTTACAATAATCAATTCTGTGATAATAATAAGCATTACACTTATTACTGTTGATAGGATTGTTTTTCCTAAAAAGTACCATATGTTGCCAAACTGCCATGCTTCCAATAAAAACAACCAACCATTGTGTAATAAACTTAGGACGGAAATAAAAATAGCATAAGGAGCAAATCCTCCCATACTTTTTATAGATGGCTCTTCAAAATTATTATCAGCACCTTCTTGTGGTATAAAAATATTTACCAAAAAAGGTCTTATATAAGCAATAAGAACGCAGGCTGCTGTATGAAAGCCAGGATTATGCCTAAAGCTATCTAAAATAAAACCATAGGCAAATGCAATAACCATTAACCAACCACGACTCATTTTAAAAGGCAACCAAAGAATAAATAAAAAATATAGGTATGGTGTTACTAGCTGGTGCAACACAATTCTATCCAATACAAAAACTTGTAAGAGAATAAACAAAATCGCTCTTAATATGTTTTTTACTAATACACTCATTTGTTCTCTGCTGCTTTTACTTTATCTAAAATATTTTTTATCGGTTCGGCATCTACACTTTGTATTACATACACAAATTCTAAACTGTAAAAGTTCACAGATGTTTTTAAAGTGATATTAAAATTGTTGTTTACTTTTTCTGGTTTTACAGTTTGTACCCTCCCTATCAATAAACCTTTTGGAAAAATGCCGCTTAGGTTTGTAACAATGGAATCTCCTGCTTTTACAATTGCACTTTTAGGAATATTGCTTAGTGATAAAATATTTGGCTGGCTACCATTCCAGCTAAGTGTACCAGATTCACCTTCGCTAGAAAAGATTTTTCCATTCAGGTGACTGTCTTTGTGCAATAGGCTCATGAGTACTGCATAATCTCCATCTACTTCTGTTATTACACCAACTACGTCGTTGTTTATACCAACTACACCCATACCTTTCTTAAAATACTTTACATTGGGGCCATTTACAACTATAAAGTTGCTTTGTTGAGATACACTATTAGAAACTACTTTAGCACTTAGATAATTAAACTTTCTAAATTTAATTATTGAATCTACTCTAATAGAATCAATAATTATTGATTTATTTCCTGAATCTTGTATATTGAAATTATTGCGGAGTTTATTGTAAAGGATTTCGTTAGCTACAACAAGAGAATCATTTGTACGAGATAGTTGAAAATAATATTCTACTTTATTGTATTTCTTATTGATGCTACCTGTAAATCTATTCATCGTACTACCGAAGGCAGCTTGATGATATTTATTATAGTTCACAATAAAATAAATACTTAGCCCCTGCAAAAACAGAAAGGTAAGTAAATTTGAATAGCTCCGTAAGAAAAGAAAAATATTACGCACGAAAAAGGTAATTGTAATTTGAATTAGGAATTTGGAAAGGCAATCCTAATTACAAATTCCCAATTCCAATAAAGTCTGAATTAGCGCATCACAAAAGGATACCTATCATAATTTTTAAGTGCTATACCGGTTCCTCTTACCACACTCTTTAGTGGATCTTCTGCTACATGTACAGGTAATTTTATTTTAGCAGCGATTCTTTTATCGAGCCCACGAAGTAAGGCGCCACCACCTGTTAGATATAAACCACGGCGATAGATATCGGAGGCTAATTCAGGTGGAGTTGTTTCCAATGCTTTTAAAATAGCTTCTTCTATTTTAAAAATACTTTTATCCAATGCTTCTGCTACTTCTTGATAACTTACCATTACTTGCTTTGGAATACCGGTTACCAAATCCCTACCGTTTACAGGAATATCATCAGGTGGATTGTCCAAATCTTTCATTGCTGCACCTACTTGTATTTTTATTTGTTCGGCAGTGCGCTCACCAATTAATAAAGAATGATAACGACGAAGCGCTTCCATTATATCTGCTGTAAATTCATCTCCTGCAACACGTATGCTTTGATCACATACTATTCCTGCAAGAGCAATTACCGTAATACCAGTAGTACCGCCACCAATATCAATAATCATATTACCTACTGGCTCTTCCACATCTATACCGATTCCTAGTGCTGCAGCCATTGGCTCATGTATTAAATAAACTTCTTTTGCACCTGCTTGCTCAGCACTATCTCTTACTGCACGTTTTTCCACCTCAGTAATGCTGCTTGGAATGCAAATCATCATTCTCCAGCTTGGCGTTGTCCAGGGCTTTTTTGGATATACCATTTTGATAAACTCACGTATCATAAGCTCTGCAGCATTAAAATCTGCAATTACACCATCTCTAAGCGGACGAACAGTTCTTATGCTTTCGTGGGTTTTTTCGTGCATCATCAATGCCTTTTTACCTACGGCTAATAAAAGTTTAGGGTTATTTCTATCCAAAGCAACAATGGAAGGTTCATTTACTACTACTTCGTCATTGTGGATAATAAGGGTATTTGCTGTACCAAGATCTATCGCAATTTCTTGCGTGAAAAAATTAAAAAGGCCCATTTTATGTTTGTGCTAGATGTATTTATAAAGATGTGTACGAAGTTGGCATAAATAATTCATTTAACAATGTGGAATTTGTTTTTTTGTGAATTTTTTTTAAAGAAATATTTTTCTTGAAATCCTTTAGCGAAAAGCGTTTTGCTAATATGTTTAGTTTTTTTAAAAACGTAATTTTTTCCTTACAATGGAAACATAGGATTAGATTTTTAAATAATCTATTTTGAGAAACAGAAATTAAAATGGTAATGAAGTTTTAGCCATTTTCGATAAAATATGCAATAGATTTTCGGCAGAAAATAACAATGTTTCTAAATAGTTTTAAAATTCCAATTTGTGTATTGTTGCAGAAAGTAGTTTTTTAGGTACTTTGAAGTAATTATCATTTAAACTCATAACCAATATCTTTTCTATAATACATATCTTCGAAATGAATTTGCTGTAATAAATAATCTGATTTTTCTGCTGCCTCCTTTATACTATCACCAAATGAAACTCCTACCAATACTCTACCTCCATTGGTAACAATCTCATCTCCTTCCTTTTTTGTACCGGCATGAAACAACAAACTATCAGGTAAGTCATAAGCATTTAAGCCAATAATAATCTCACCTTTTTTATATTTATTAGGATAACCTCCGCTTACTGCTACAATGCCTACAGCAGCTTGAGGGTTGGTTTCTAAAATAATTGTATCAAGACTTTCATTGCTTGTGGCGAGTAATAAATCTACGAAGTCATTTTTTATCCTTGGTATAACTACTTCGGTTTCGGGGTCACCCATACGACAGTTGTATTCTATAACCCAAGGCTCTTCTTTATCTATCATTAAACCAACAAAAACAAAACCTTTATAGTCCAAATTGTCTTTTTGTAATCCTGCGATTGTTGGATCTATTATTTTTTTAATTATTTTTTCTTTAAGGTTTTCGCTCATTAGCGGTATAGGGCTTACTGCACCCATGCCACCTGTGTTTAAACCTTTATCGCCCTCACCAATTCGCTTGTAATCTTTTGCCTCGGGTAAAAAAATATAATTTTTGCCATCAGTGAGTGCAAATACACTCATTTCTATGCCTTGTAAAAATTCTTCTATAACCACTTTTTTTCCTGCATCCCCAAATTTAGACCGTATAAGCATAAGCTCAAACTCAGCCCTAGCTTCAAGCGCATTATTACAAATAAGAACGCCTTTTCCTGCTGCAAGTCCATCAGCTTTTAATACCAATGGTAAACTATGTTTGTCAATATAGTTAAGTCCTTCTTCAAAGTTTTCTTGAGTAAATTCTCTATAAGCGGCTGTAGGAATACCATGTCGAATCATAAAGTCTTTTGCAAAAGCTTTACTACCTTCTAGCTGTGCAGCCTCTTGAGATGGACCAATAATTTTTATATGCTGAGTAGCTTCATTCTTATTAAAAAAAGCCACAATACCTTTTACCAATGGCTCTTCTGGTCCTACCAATATAAGTTCTACTTTGTGCTTAATAGCAGCAGAAGCCAACTTTTCAAAATCTGTAACTTCAATTTCCAAGTTAGTGCCTAGGCTAGCTGTACCAGTATTGCCGGGAGCAATAAACAATTCATCACATTTCTTACTTTGTTTTATTTTCCACGCAAAGCAATGTTCTCTTCCTCCTGAGCCAATTATAAGGATATTCATTTTGAGCCAATTTTATTTAAATCTCAGCGAAATTAAATTACTTTGTCGGCAAAAAATACTTTTGCGTATAATCAAATCATGATTATATAAAAGAAATGCTTATTTTGGGTATTCATTTATCAGAACTCTAGGTATAAAATAAAACTATTTTTATGATGGAACAACAATTACAACCTAAACACCCAAAAGGATTATGGGTATTGTTTGGTACAGAAATGTGGGAGCGTTTCAACTTTTATGGAATGCGAGCAATTCTTACCCTCTTTATGGTAAATTCTCTAATGATGAAGGAGGCAGATGCTTCATTAATATATGGAGGTTTTTTGGGGTTGTGTTATTTAACCCCAATGTTAGGTGGTTTTATTTCGGATCGTTTTTTTGGAAATAGAAATTGTATCATGCTTGGTGGTCTAATGATGGCTATTGGACAATTTTTACTTTTCATAAGTGCTTCTGTTTTTAGTTCAAATTTAAGCTTGGCCAACACTTTATTGTGGACTGCTCTAACGATTGTTATTTTCGGAAATGGTTTTTTCAAACCAAATATTTCAAGTATGGTAGGAAGCTTGTATCCGAAGCAAGAAAAATCTAAATTGGATACCGCTTTTACAATTTTTTATATGGGAATAAATCTTGGAGCTTTTTTAGGTCAATTGATTTGTCCGTTGGTTGGGGATGTTAAAGACGCAGCTGGAATTAGAGATATTCATGCTTTCAAATGGGGTTTCTTGGCAGCATCTATTGCTATGGTTTTAGGAACAGTTGTGTTTTACTTTTTAAAAGATAAATATGTTACAACTCCCGAAGGTAAGCCTTTAGGTGGTTTGCCGAAACACAATGATGCTTCTCAATATGAAGAAGGCGAAGCCCAAAGCGCAGTCTTTTCCTCTAAATCATTAATTTTAGCAGCTGTATCTTTTGTAGTTTTATTTTTTGTATTTAGATTTTTACTTGCGGGTACAAATCCTGTTAAAACTATTATCTATCCTATAATTTATGCGCTAGGTTTGACTTTGGCCGGTTTAATAATCTCCGATAAGTCTTTAACTAAAATAGAATTACAACGAATATTGGTTATTTATATCGTTGGATTTTTTATCATATTTTTCTGGGCAGCATTTGAACAAGCCGGGTCATCTCTTACTTTTATAGCCGATAACCAGTGTGATAGAAATTTCTTTGGTTGGAATATGCCGCCTTCTATGGTTCAAATTTTTAACGGAGCTTTCGTATTTGCGTTTGCATTTCCTTTTAGTATGCTGTGGGATAAATTAAGAGCAAACGGTAAAGAACCTCTTTCAACCGCCAAGCAGGCAATAGGCTTAGGTTTAATAGCATTGAGTTATCTAATCATTGCTTATAATGTAAAAGACCTGGGTAATAGTGGATTGTTGGCTATTAAATGGTTGATTCTTTTATATCTAATTCAAACTTTTGCTGAGTTATGTTTATCTCCAATTGGATTATCATTGGTGGGCAAATTGGCTCCAAAACGTTTTGCCTCTTTATTATTTGGGGTTTTCTTTTTATCTAATGCTGCAGGTTATGCATTGGCAGGATCTCTAGGAGCATTGATTCCTGCTACTGGCGATAAATTTAAAAAAGCACAAGAGTTGGGAATAGATTTACAAGCAGTATTAAACAAAACGATAACTGCCACACCCGAGCAATTGAAGCTGTTAGACACTAACCAAATAAGTGCTACAAATCCAGTTTTTGTAGGAGTTGAAATTCATAATTTGTATGAATTCTTTATGGTGTTTGTTGTATTAACAGGTATTGCGGCGGTATTGTTATTTTTATTGACGCCTGTTTTAAGAAAAATGATGCACGGGGTTAAATAAATATTCCATTAAATATTTTTTAGGCGATACCTTCGACGGTGTCGCCTTTTCTTTTTATCTTTCTCTTACAAAAAAAATACTATGTGGAAAAAACATCCTAAAGCCTTGCCATTTTTATTTTTTAGCGAAATGTGGGAACGCTTTGGCTATTATTTAATGATAGGAATTTTTACCCTTTACTTAAAAGATTCTGTAGCGGGATTTAACATGGACGAAAAAGAATCTGCTAGTTTGTACGGTACATTTATTGCCTTGGTTTTCTTTACACCATTCTTAGGAGGTTTAATTGCGGATAGGTACTTGGGGTATAGAAAATCCATCATTTTTGGCGGATTGCTTATGGGAGTGGGTTATTGCACTATGGGTATTCACAGCCAAACCATGCTGTACATTTCTATGTCATTGGTTATTATTGGTAACGGATTTTTTAAGCCAAATATATCTACACTTTTGGGTAATGTATACTCAACGCCAGAGCATATACAACAGAAAGATGAAGGCTACAATATTTTTTATATGGGTATTAATATTGGTGCGTTTATTTGTAATTTTTTTGGCGCAGCTTTATATACTACAATAGGTTGGGGCGCAGCATTTGCCGCTGCGGGAGTAGGCATGTTTATTGGTGTTATTACCTTCGTTATTGGCACAAAACATTATGCAGCTTATGATGTTCGAAAGCCACTGCAACAGGGAGATTTATCGCTTGGTAAAATAATATTATTGGTAATTTTTCCTTCTATTATTTTTGGTGTAATTGGTTGGTTTATGAAAGGGTCAAATGGTTATATATTTGATTCAAATTCTACCGATGCTTTTATTTTTGCTTGTGTACCGGTGCTTGTTTTTTATACCGCTTTGTTACTAAGAAGTAGTAGAGAGGAAAGACCAGCTATGGGAGCTATGCTAAGTATTTTTGCTGTTGTAATTTTATTTTGGGCAATATTTAAACAAAATGGTTCGGCATTAAATACTTGGGCAAGTAGATATACAGACAGACAAGTGAGCAATACAACAGGCGACGTTTTATTTAGCTTAATGCAAACAGACAAGCCTGCAAACACTACATACAAATTAGACACGGTTGTAAAATTAGATAACCAATTTAGAAAAATAAAAGAGAATGGAATTGAAATGAAGGAACTTGATTATCCAAGTTATTTTAAAAATGTACCCTCTGATAAAAAGCCTGCTGAAGGCGAAACCGTAAAGGCCTGGTTGCCTAGTTTAAGCCAATCTATCAATCCGTTTTGGGTAATTGCTTTAACCCCATTAATTGTTGCAATGTTTACTTATTTGCGCCGAAAGGGAAAAGAACCATCTACTCCTACAAAAATTGCTTTTGGCTTGTTGATTTCTGCACTATCTGTGTTGGTAATGATAGCAGCAGTAAAGGTAGGAAATAATGGAGCTGAAAAAGTGAGTGTGTGGTGGCTTATTGGGAGTTATGGTGTAGTTACAATTGGAGAATTATTTTTAAGCCCAATGGGATTATCATTGGTATCAAAGTTAAGCCCAGTAAGAAACACATCGCTCATGATGGGAGGATGGTTTCTTTCTACTTCTATTGGCAATAAACTTAGTGGCATACTGGCCAGTAAATGGGACGAGTACGATGATAAAGCAAATTATTTTTGGTTAAATTTTGGTTTGCTTTTTGCGGCAGCTTTGTTTCTTTTTGTATTGCTAAAATGGTTAAATAAAGTGATGAAGGAAAAGGGTATAAACTAGATTTCTATATTTATGTGTGTTAATTAACACATCAGCTGTAAGGCAATTGTTATTCCTTTATAACATATTCCTATTATCGAAAATATCTTTTCACTAATCTCCTAAAAGAATAGGGTAAATAGATTTTAAGCCATTAATTTTGTAATAATTAATTTTGTAATCAATAAAAAATATATAATGACATTTTCACTAGCACCGCTTCCATATGCATACGATGCATTAGAGCCACACATAGACAAAGAAACAATGACAATACATCACGATAGGCATCACCAAGCTTATGTGGATAACGTAAACAAAGCAATTGCAGGTACTGAACATGAAAATAAAACTATAGAAGAATTGGTGAAAAATGCTGGTACTATAAGCCCTGCAGTTCGCAACAATGGTGGTGGGCATTGGAATCATACTTTCTTTTGGGATTCATTGAAAGTAAACAATGGAGCAAAGCCAACAGGTACTTTGGCAGAAGCTATTGATGCTGCATTTGGTTCTTTTGATGCAATGAAAGAAAAATTTAATACAGTAGGCACTACACGTTTTGGTAGTGGATGGGCTTGGCTTATTGTAAAAGATGGTAAGTTAGAAATAAGTTCTACACCAAACCAAGACAACCCTTTGATGGATGTAGCAGACGTAAAAGGTACGCCAATACTAGCTTGCGATGTTTGGGAACATGCATACTACTTAAAATATCAAAACAAACGCCCGGCATATTTAGAAGCATTTTGGAATGTAGTAAATTGGGATGCAGTGGCTGATCGTTTTGCAAAAGCATAATAGTTTCACACAACGAGACAAAGAATACAGCGATAACAACGAATACCAAAAGCACCAATGTAATGTTGGTGCTTTTATCAATTTTAAACATTAGATAAAAAACTTTGTGTACTTTGTTTTCTTTGCCTCGTTGCGTAGAACTTAAAGTAAATTAGCTAATTAAATTTTTTTCTTTGTTGGATATCATACATTTATTGCCAGATAATATTGCAAACCAAATAGCAGCTGGTGAAGTAATACAGCGACCGTCAAGTGCCGTAAAAGAATTATTGGAAAATGCGGTTGATGCAGGAGCTACTTCTATCCAACTCATCATAAAAGATGCTGGCAAAGAATTAGTTCAAGTTATTGATGATGGCAAAGGAATGAGCGAAACGGATGCTCGTATGGCTTTTGAAAGACATGCAACATCTAAAATTAGTAGTATAGATGATTTGTTTCGGATAAAAACGATGGGGTTTAGGGGAGAAGCACTTGCAAGTATTGCAGCAGTAGCGCAAGTAGAGCTTAAAACTAAAAGAGCCGAAGACGATGCTGGTATTTATATTGAAATAGAAAATAGTATTGTAAAAAAACAAGAGCCAATTGGCACACCTACCGGTACAAGCATTGCCATGAAAAATCTTTTTTTCAATGTACCTGCTCGTAGAAATTTTTTAAAAAGTAATTCGGCAGAACTTAAAAATATTATAGATGAGTTTATAAGAGTTGCCATGTCTTTTCCCGAAATATTTTTTTCTCTTAACTCCAACGGGCAACAAGTTTTTCACCTAGAAAAGGGGTCATTAAAACATAGAATCGTACAGATACTTGGTAATAATTACAACGCAAAATTGGTAAGCGTAAAAGAGCAAACAGATTATTTAGATATTATTGGTTTTGTAGGAAAACCCGAAACTGCAAAAAAAACTAGAGGCGACCAATACTTTTTTGTAAACAATCGTTTTATTAAAAGTGCATACCTAAACCATGCAGTAATGAGTGCTTTTCAAGAAATGATTCCAAAAGATAGTTTCCCCATGTATGCATTGTTTATAGACTTAGACCCTGCGCAGTTGGATATAAACGTTCATCCTACAAAGCAAGAAATAAAATTTGAAGATGAAAAAATTGTATATGCATTTGTGCAAAGTGCGGTAAAACATGCATTGGCACAGTTTAGCATTACCCCTACATTGGATTTTGATTTGGATGCATCTATTCAAAATTTAGATGCCGTTAATAAACCTTTCACAGAGCAAGATCGAAACAGTGCATCTTCCTCCTCTTTGTTTAAAACATTTTCACAAAAAAATCAAGCTCATTTTGTAGAAAATAAAAGTGAGCTTAGCCATTGGAAGGATTTTTATGAGAAGCCAACGGAGCAGGAAGCACAAACCCAAGCATTGCAAGTTCCAGTGTTTGAAAAAAATGAAATAGCAAGCGAAGCACCAAATGCGGAGGCAATACTCATACAAATTCATAACGCATATATCGTTGTACAAAATGATTTAGGCTACTTACTCTTTAACCAACAAAATGCACACGAAAGAATTTTGTACGAGCAATTTAGCAAAGCAATACAAGGTAAAGCAATAGCCACACAGCAAAGTTTATTTCCGAGTACAATAGAACTTGCGCCGGCAGATGTAGTGATGCTTTCAGAATTGCTACCCGATTTGGAATTGCTTGGCTATAAACTAGAGCCCTTTGGCAACAATACTTTCGTGGTGCAAGGCACACCTGCAGATGTACAGCAAGCAGGCGAAGCCAATGCCATTGAAAAATTATTAGAGCAGTACAAACATTTTAGCAACAGCGTAAGTTTTTCTAAAAGAGAAAAATTACTTCGCTCCATGGCGCTGCAACAAGCCGTAAAAGTTGGTGTCATACTTTCCCAAATAGAAATGAAACAATTGGTTGAAAATCTTTTTTTATGTAGTTCACCCAATGCTACACCAAATGGAAAACCTACTTATATGAGTTTTAAGAAAGAGGAGTTGGATAAGATGTTTGGAAGATAATTTTTAATAGAAACGCTGACTAAAATTAAGATTTCATTTGCGCTCCTCACACAATTCTACCAACACACCATTAGTCCCTTTTGGGTGTAAAAAGCAAACCATTTTATTATCTGCTCCAAGTTTTGGTTCTTCATTAAGTAAAATAAAACCAGCCGCTTGTAGACGAGCCATTTCTGATTTTATATCTGTTACATCAAAGGCAATATGGTGTATTCCTTCGCCTTTTTTTTCTATAAATTTTGCAATAACGCCATCTTCTGTGCTACTTTCTAGTAGTTCAATTTTTGTTTCCCCTACTTTAAAAAAAGCGGTGTTTACTTTTTCGCCTTCTACAGTCTCTATTTTGTAACAACTGCTATTTAGGAGGGTCTCAAACAATGGTATGGATATTGCAAGATCTTTTACGGCAATACCAATATGTTCTGCTTTTTGCATGGTTGTGTTGTTTTTCTTTATCTCGAAACACTAAAGTAGAACCTTTTACAGTAAATTTGCCGTAATTATAAACAATCAGGAAATAAATTGTTGAAAACTTCAACAAAAGACAAATAAACTAGAATAAGCCATGTTAAAATTACCTATATATCTAGACAATAATTCAACCACTCCAATGGATCCTAGGGTGTTAGAAGCAATGACGCCTTACTTTTTAGAAGATTATGGCAATGCAGCTAGCAGAAACCATCCTTTTGGTTGGAAAGCAGAGGAAGCTGTAGACTATGCTCGAGAGCAAGTGGCAAAATTAATAGGTGCAGATCCTAAAGAAATTATTTTTACAAGTGGTGCTACCGAAGGTGATAACCTTGGCATAAAGGGAGTGTTTGAGATGTATGCTCAAAAGGGCAATCATATTATCACTGCAACAACGGAGCATAAGGCTGTCTTAGATACTTGTAAGCATATAGAAAAATTGGGAGGTGAGGTTACTTACCTTAAAGTACAAGCAAATGGCTTAATAGATTTGAAAGAATTAGAAGCAGCTATAAGACCAACCACTATCTTAATTTCCCTAATGTGGGCAAATAATGAAATTGGGACTGTTTTGCCAATGAGAGAAATAAGTGCTATTGCTAAAAAGCATGGTGTACTTGTTTTTACAGATGGTACACAGGCTGTAGGTAAAATACCAGTGGATGTAAATGCAGATGGTATAGATCTAATGGCATTTACAGCTCATAAAATGTATGGTCCTAAGGGTGTAGGAGCATTGTATGTACGCAGGAAAAATCCACGTGTAAAAGTAACTGCACAAATGGACGGTGGTGGCCATGAGAGAGGTATGAGAAGTGGAACATTAAATGTACCTGGTATCGTTGGTTTTGGTAAAGCTTGTGAGTTGTGCATGAACGAAATGGAGGCCGATAGTAAGCGTATAAGCAAAATGAGGGATAGACTAGAAACCTCCCTTATGATGCTTGAAGAAGCTTACATAAATGGTAGTACAGAACATCGCTTGCCACATGTTACCAATATTTCTTTCAAGCACGTGGAAGGTGAAGGTTTGTTAATGGGTTTCAATAAAAACATTGCTTTGAGTTCAGGATCTGCTTGTACTTCTGCCTCACTAGAACCGTCATATGTTTTGAAAGCTTTGGGTCTAGGAGATGATTTGGCACATAGTTCACTGCGTTTTGGCTTAGGCAGATTTACTACCGATGAGCAAATTGATTATACGATTAAGGCAATAAGTGATACAGTAATTAAGTTAAGAGAAATGAGTCCGTTGTGGGAAATGTACAAAGAGGGAATAGATTTGAATAGCATTGAGTGGGCAGCACACTAGTAGTATCAAGTATTTAGATATTGGTATCAAGACTAGTACCTAAGCTTCGTAACTTTTTAGAAAATTGCATATGGGAATAGAAAATAATTGGAAAAGTAAAATAAAATTATAAAATTAGCTTATTGGCTAATTATCACATTAACAAATTAATATTATGGCATATTCAGAAAAATTAATAGATCATTATCAAAATCCTAAAAACGTAGGAACTTTAGATAAAGCAGATAAAAGTGTAGGAACAGGACTTGTAGGGGCACCAGAGTGTGGAGACGTTATGCGTCTTCAAATACAAGTAGATGATGCTACAGGAATTATTACCGATGCAAAATTTAAAACCTTTGGATGTGGTTCTGCTATTGCTTCTTCCTCTTTGGCTACAGAATGGCTAAAAGGTAAAAGTGTAGACGAGGCACTCACCGTAGATAATATGGATTTTGTAGAAGAATTGAATTTGCCTCCTGTAAAAATTCACTGTTCGGTATTGGCGGAAGATGCAATAAAAGCAGCTATCAATGATTATAGAGTGAAGAATGGAATGGAGCAAATTAAGTTTGAAGAAAGTGTAGTTCATTAATCTTATTAGCTAATAGGCTAATGTGCTAATCCGCTAATTGATACCTTTTCATTAGCCCATCAGCATGTTAGCAAATCATCACATTTTTATTATGGTTTCAACAGAAAACGCAATTTACATTTCAGATAAGGCAAAGCAAAAGGTATTAAACTTAATGGCTGAGAGTGGTGTTAAAAACGACGAAACCTACTTTTTGAGAGTTGGAGTTGTAGGTGGTGGATGCAGTGGACTTAGTTACAAAATGGATTTTGACAACGAAGTAAAACCAATGGATCAAGTTTTTGAAGATAAGGGAGTAAAGATTGTTACCGATTTAAAAAGTTTTTTATACCTCGTTAATACGGAATTAGAATTTAGCGACGGACTAAATGGGAAAGGATTTTATTTTAACAATCCTAACGCTAGTAGAAGTTGTGGCTGTGGGGAGAGTTTTGCAGTTTAATATTTTACTTTAATATATAAAAAAGCGTCCCAGTGAATTTTCATTGGGACGCTTTTTTATATCTAGTTATTTTTATGGTTGAGCGAAAGAATTTCTTCCTCCACCAACCGCAAATGTAGCAGCCATGCGAGTTTCCTGACCTGCAGAAAACATATACATGCAAAGGTCATCAGTATAATCCATATAGTTCATTGTCATCATTACTGGGGTACCAGTGCAAGAACTTCTTATACCTGAGGCAGGGCAGCCAAAATTAGCTCCGGTGTGTGATGGTGTATCTCCAACTTGATCATTTCCACAAGTTGCGTCCCCCCAAATATGACGTAGATTTAACCAATGTCCAACTTCATGCGTTGCAGTACGACCTTTGTTGTATGGAGCACCGGTAGTTGTAACACCAAAAGCACTAAACAAAATAACAACACCATCCGTTGCAGCAGATCCTCCAGGAAACTGAGCATAGCCAAGTACACCATTACTTAAATTGCAACTCCACATATTTAATTTTGTAGAAGCACTAAGCGGTTCAATTCCTCCTCCATTAGATTTTTTCACTCCATCATTGGTAGTAAAACTTATTTTTTTAGTAGAAACTCTTCTTACCTGATCTAATACAAATTTAATACCTGTGTTCCCAGCAGCTACTGGTTGAAAAAGCGCTGGAATGCTCGTAATATCGGCATTTGTAGCGGCAAAATCAGCATTTAATACTTGAATTTGTGTTTGTATTTGTGCATCAGAAATGTTTTGAGCAGCAGTCTTATAAACAACGTTTACAACTACAGGAATTTCGATAGTTCCATCTGCCAATAATCTCGACGAAATTTGATGATTGGCAAATCTTGCCGTTACATTTTCAATGGCTTCCATTCTTGAAGCTAATGTTGGGTCTGCTAACAATTGGGCTTGCAATACTTCTTGTGAAGCACATGAGCGATGCGTAATTGGTGCCCCAGTTTCGCCATCTAAAGCGGTGCTTTCTTCATTAATGGCCGACTTTGTACAACCTACAGCCAACAATGCTGTTAGGGAAAATAATCCAATAATTTTTTTCATTGATAATGAGTTTAGTTAAATAAAACTTATATCCAAGTAAATTAATAAAAATGATAATAACAAATATTTTTTTTTATAAGTTAGGTTTTAAGGAGCAATGTTCTCATAATCAACAGTTTATTTTTTATACTGGAACTATATTTAATAGAAATTAAATATAATTTTATTCAAAATATAACAATGATACAAAGCGAGCCTGATTAAATGATTTATCCATTAAATCTATTTTTTAAGGCAATAAATGCAACAAAAATGAGTTATATATGAGCAGATTAGTGAATAATAATCTATGTTTTGATGTCAATTATCCATTTTTTTGAAATTATAATGATAAAAGGAAACGGTTTTTTTACGTCTAACTACTTTGTTTACACTTATCTGATCTATCCAAAATTTATGCTCTCAATAACCTAAACCAATGAAAAAAGTTTTTTTTATTTTTTCTTTATTGTCCCTATGCTTACTTCAGCCTAATAGAGTAAATGCACAGTATTACTTTTTTGACGGGGACTACTATGATAATCCATGGCTATATGAAGCTGGCATTTCTTTAAATGCAATGAATTGTCTTACTGACTTAGGAGGTGCAAAAGGTATTGGAAAAAAGTTTTTGAAAGATCTTAACCTTGGTAAAACACATACTAGCGGGGGTGTTTTTTTCAATGTTGCTTACAAAAATGCGGTTGCATTAAGACTAGAAGGTACATTTGGTCAAATATCTGGAAATGATAATGTATTGATTGGAGTTACAGATATTGCTAAAGAACGCTTCAATAGAAACTTAAATTTCCGTAGTTATATTACTGATGTAACTGCCTTATTAGAGATACATCCAATGTATATATTTATAGATTGGCCAGCTAAAGAAAGCACCCCACCAAGAATATCACCTTATTTATTAGCCGGTATTGGATATTTTTCTTTTAACCCACAAACTAAGGTAGGCAATAATTACATAGACTTACAACCATTAAAAACAGAAGGTCAGGGTTTCTCTGAAACAGGTAGAAAAGAATATGCGCTTAACCAAATTAACATTCCAATGGGAGCAGGTTTTAAATATGAACTTTCTCCATTAGTAAATTTAAGATTAGAGCTATTATATAGGAAAACATTTACAGATTATTTGGATGATTTGAGTACTACTTATATTGATCCTGCTTTATTTAATAAATATCTTACACCTCAAAAAGCAGGGCTTGCTACTCAATTGTACAACAAACAAATAGAGCAACGTGCAGGAGTTAATGGAATTCGTGGTATATCTAAAAATAACGATGCTTACTTTACTGTTGGCCTAAAAATAAGCGTAGTAATTGGTAGAGAAAGAATGCGAAGGTGATTAATAAAGAAGTAAAATGGAGGCTGTCTTATTAAAATGAGACGGCCTCTTTGTATTTAGGTCCCTATGGAGAAGCGTTGTCGTTTTAGAATATTTCCCTTAAATTATATTTGAACTTAATTTATATCTGCATAAATCTCTATTTGATCTCACTTCCTTCTCCTAAAATGCCTTTTCAAATTCTGATTTCTAAAACCTGATTTTCCAATTTTATAAACCAAATAATTAAAAAATGAGTTTTCTATGTGTAGATAAATAAATGAATTGAAATCCTTAGATTTGTAACGAGCAATTAAATTAATCCAGTCTTACCCATCTTTGATGTTGGTACAAGTTGCGATGAATTCAATTTGCATCATTTAATATTCAAATATTTAATACACTTCATTGATGAAAAAAGCATTTGTTATTTTTTCTTTTTTATCCTTATTCTTAATTCACGCTAACAATTCGGATGCGCAATCTTACACAATAGATAGAGAGTACTTTAATAATCCCTGGTTTTTTGAAGCGGGAGTCTCATTAAATGCTATGAATTGTCTTACAGATTTAGGTGGTAAAAAGGGCATAGGGAAGAAATTTGTGAAAGATATTGACTTAAAAGAAACCCATTTCGGTACTGGTGTTTTTTTTAGTGTTACATATCAAAATGCTGTAGCACTAAGGCTGGAAGGAACATTCGGTCAAGTATCTGGAAGCGATAACGCATTAGAAGGAATAAATGATGTAGCAGCTAAAGGTCGTTTAAATAGAAATTTAAATTTCCGTAGTAGCATAACAGAAATAAGTTCCTTATTGGAAATACATCCTTTGAATTTATTTGGAGATTGGTCCTCTAAAGAAACAGACCAAACAAAATTATCTCCTTATTTATTGGCTGGTATTGGTTATTATTCATTTAATCCACAAGCAAAATTTGGTAATGTATATGTAGATTTACAACCATTAAAAACAGAAGGCCAAGGTTTTGTAGAAACGGGTAAAAAAGAGTATTCCCTTAACCAAATAAATATTCCATTGGGGGCAGGTGTAAAATATGAAGTGGCCCCTCAAATAAATTTAAGGTTAGAATTTTTATATAGAAAATTATTTACAGATTATTTAGACGATGTTAGTGGTGATTATGTTGACCCTGCTTTATTTAGTAAATACCTAACGCCCCAAAAAGCAACACTAGCAACACAATTAAGCGATAGACAAATACAACCAATCCCTGGAGATATTCGTGGCCTTCCAAAAAACGACACTTACTTTTCAGCAAACTTAAAATTAAGTGTGGTTATAGGCAGAAAGAGAACTGGAAGATAATTCAATAAAACACATAAAAAAATCCTCTCATTAAACATAAGAGGATTTTTTTTATGCTTCAAGCATTTCTTTTATTTTATTTACAAGTTCTGTTTTTGTAAACGGAATACCCATTATTTTGTTATATGCTTCTGCATTTGTAAAGTAAACATCCCTGATAATCTTTACTAGCTGTCCATTGTTTAATTCTGGTATTAATACTTTGTCAAAATTCTTAATAATATCTCCTAGATTTTTTGGGAATGGTCTTATGTAACGCAAGTGTGCATGAGAAACAGATGCACCAGTAGCTTGTAATTGTGCGCAAGCACTTTTTATAGAACCATAAGTACTTCCCCAACCTATTACTAATACTTTGCCTTTTTCTAGTCCGCTATCCAATTTTTGTTCAGGAATATATTCAGCAATTTTATCTACTTTTTCTTGTCTTATTTTCACCATTAATTGATGGTTCTCTGGTTCATAACTTATGTTACCAGTAATGTTTTGTTTTTCCAATCCACCAATGCGATGTTCCATAGCAGGTGTACCCGGAATTACCCATGGGCGCACTAGTTTTTCATCTCGAAGGTATGGCTGAAATTTTTCTTCATGATCTCCTAATTCTGTTTTAAATTTTGCCTCTATTTTTGGCAAGTCTGCACTCTGTGGAAATTTCCAAGGTTCTGCACCATTTGCAATATAACCATCGCTTAAAAAGATAACCGGAGTCATATGTTCTACAGAAATTCTCACTGCTTCATATACAGCACTAAAACAATCGCTTGGTGTACTTGCTGCAACTACAGGCATCGGACATTCCCCATTTCTACCATAGTATGCTTGCATTAAATCACTCTGCTCTGTCTTGGTAGGTAAGCCTGTACTTGGCCCACCACGTTGTACATTTATAATAAGCAAAGGGATTTCAAGCATTACGGCCAGCCCCATAGCTTCTGCCTTTAGGGCCATACCAGGTCCACTTGTAGTAGTAACCCCGAGGGAACCCCCATAACTTGCACCAATGGCAGAAGTAATAGCTGCAATTTCATCTTCTGCTTGAAAAGTACGCACACCAAATGATTTGTGACGGCTCAATTCATGTAATATATCCGATGCAGGAGTAATAGGATAAGAACCTAAAAATATAGGTAACCCACTTTTTTGCGAAGCTGCAATAAGTCCATAAGATAGCGCTTGATTGCCCATCATGGATCGATATGTACCAGTTTCCATTACTGCTTTGGCTACAGCATATCTAGCAGAAAAAGTCTCTGTAGTATCTCCAAAATTATAACCGCTTTGTAAAGCTTTGATATTACTTTCTAGAATCTCAGGTTTTTTGCCAAATTTTTCTGTGAGAAAAGAAATGGTATTATCCATACTTCTATTGTACATCCAATATAAAAACCCAAGTACAAACATATTTTTGGCTCTGTCTTTTTCTTTCGTACCCATGGTTATATCCTTCAATGCTTCACGTGTCATTTTGGTTACATCCATTTTTATCACTTCATAACCATCCAAGCTCTTATCTTCTATTGGATTCACTCCATCAGGATAATTTGCTAATCTTAAATTTTTAGCATCAAAACCATCTGTGTTGATGATAATTTTTCCATCTTTTTTCAACCCTTTTAAGTTCACTTTTAAAGCAGCGGCATTCATAGCAACTAGTACATCACATTCATCTCCTGGAGTAAAAATTCTATCGCTACTAAATCTTAATTGAAAGCCACTTACGCCAGGCAGCGTGCCTATTGGCGCCCTTATTTCCGCAGGAAAATCTGGAAAAGTTGCTAGGTCTAAACCTAACATTGCACTGTTGTTGGTAAATTGTGTTCCTGTCAATTGCATTCCATCACCACTATCACCAGCAAATTTTATAACTACTTCTTGTAATATTTCTTGTGTTTCTGCCATGGGTCTTAATTGAAAAATTTGTATGTAAAGATATGAAAACTTGATGGAGGGTATAGTTATTAAAGGCTAAAAGCTAAAAAAGAAAAGAAGAAAAATCAACCCTGAAAAATTTACCATTATAAATCTAGTATGATCTTAAATCATCGCTTGTTACATTCTTTTCATTTTCCTTATTTTAGCCAAAACTACATATGCTTGCACAAAACAATTCTTCTATCAAAAAACTAGTTTACAAATAACCAATCCATACATTTGTTAAAAAAATAAATGCAAGATATGTACGACTTTTTAGAGCCTATTTCTTTGAATCAAATAAACGAAGATGAGGGATATATAGATGGACAATTTGGTAAACATATTGCAACGATAGATGACTTAGATTTTGATTTGCAAAAGGTAGATATAATTATTGTAGGTGTAAAGGAAACAAGGGGAAACGGTAATTTTGAAAAAGAAAATAATGCTGCAGATATTATAAGAAGGCAAATATACAGGCTTCATTATTGGCATACAGATATTCGAATAGCAGATATGGGTAATATAAAAACTGGCGCCTCGATGCAGGATAGTTATGCCGCCATAAGAACAGTTTTAGAAGAGTTTTATTCCCTCGGTAAAATAATTATCATTTTAGGTGGGTCACATGACATAACGCTTCCCCAATACCATGCATATAAAAAAAATACAATTATGGTGGAGGCTTCTTGTGTAGATGCCCAAATAAATCTTAATGGTAAAAGTGCTAAACCATCAGAAAACTTTTTAATGGAAATGTTTACTGGCGAACCTAATATTTTAAACCATTATAACCACATTGCTTTTCAAAGCTACTTTGTACACCCCGTTATGCTCCAGACAATTGATAAGCTCCGTTTTGATTGCTACAGATTGGGAAGGGTTTCGGAGAATATAACTGAAATGGAGCCGGTATTAAGAAATAGCCACATGCTTAGTTTTGATGTAAGCGCTATTAAGAATAGTGATGCCCCCGCAAATAAAAATTGTCCCAATGGTCTTACGGGTGTAGAAGCTTGCACACTTGCACAATTTGGCGGAATGGGTACTTATTTGAATAGTTTTGGCATTTATGGATATCATCCTTCGCTAGATGTAGAAGAATTAACCGCAAAACAAATTGCTCAAATGATATGGTATTTTATTGATGGAGTTCATAGAAGAAATTTGGAAGTCGCACTCACTGAAAGAAACCATTTTAATGAGTATCACATCATTTTTGGAGAGATAGATACTACATTTTTGCAAAGTAAAAAAACTAGCCGTTGGTGGATGCAAATGCCAGATGGTAAATTTATTGCTTGCAGCTATGCTGATTATTTAACTGCTAGTAAAAATGATTTTCCAGAAAGATGGCTTCGGGTTCAAGAAAGAAACTAGGTATAACAATTGATTATCTTTATCAGATGAAGCGAAATTCAAATATGTTGAAATTTATTTTATCTGTAATTATTTTATGCTCTTGTAAAATAACTGGACAGCTATCAAAAAAGCAAATAAATACTTTTTTAAATGACAGTGTAGTACGCACCGGTAACGCAGGTATAAGCATATATGAACCTGCAACGGGAAAATATTTATACAACTACAATGCGGAAAAGAATTTTGTGCCTTGCAGCAATGTGAAATTGTTTTCTTTATATGCCGGGTTAAAATATCTTGGAGATAGTTTGGTAGCTGCAAAAGTTTATGAAAGTGACGACAGTCTTTATTTTCAGCCAACTGGTGACCCTACTTTTTTGCATAAGGATTTTTACAAACAACCATTACTAGATTTATTTACCAGTAAACAAAAGAAGCTATGTTATGTGCCTTTTTGGAAGGATAAATTTGAAAAATGGGGGCTAGGCTGGGCATGGGATGATTTCGCTGATTATTATATGGTAGAGCGGAGTAGATTTCCTGTTTATGGGAATGTATTTAGTATTTCTATAAATAATAATGAACTAACTTCTATTCCACCAAATGTGCTTAGCAATACTTTTTATGAAGAGCCTACACTACAATCTGGCAGCTTGGGTAAGAAATTTAAAATAAAAAGAGAATTGAGTACAAATAAATTGAGGTTTGCTGCGTCTGAAGCTATATTTAGCTCTCAAGAAGTTCCTTTCATAACCGATGAACTTGGTATTTTCCACACTTTACAATTGTCCTTATTAAAAGATACACTTAAAACTAAAAAGGATTCTATCACATTCATTCTAAACGATAAGATAAATTGGCGAAAAATATATTCACAACCAGTAGATTCTTTCTTTCGGCCTATGATGTTTAGAAGTGATAACTTTTTTGCTGAACAAACGTTATTGATGGTAAGTGACACTTTGCTCGGATATATGAGTGATGAAAAAGCAATTGAAAGTTTGCTTAAAAACGAATTGAAAAACCTTCCTACAATGCCCAATTGGGTAGATGGATGTGGATTAAGTAGGTATAACTTATTCTCACCCAAGGATTTCATTTATATTTTGGAAAAATTAAAGAATGAGTTTGGTCTAGATCGCATGAAAAGAATATTACCCACTGGAGGACAAGGGACACTTAAAGCCTACTACGAAAAGGATAAAGGCTTTATCTATGCCAAAACAGGTTCTATGAGTGGAAATGTAGCTTTGAGTGGATATTTATTTACAAAAATTAATAAAATGCTGGAATTCTCCATAATTATTAATAACTTTATTTGCTCAATTAGGGCTGCCAGAAGAGCTATAGAAAAACTACTACAAGAAATAAGGACAAAATACTAAGACCCAACCGCAGAAATAAGTTAAACTTCGATTTATATTTTCTTTAACATAATTAGCTAACAATAAACCCGACTTTATGAAAAAATTTTTACTTTTTTTATTCATTTCTTTCTCCTGTTTTTTGGGTAAAGTACAAGCCCAGTTTGCTTGTAATGCAGGATTTACCACTTCATTTTTATCTCCAAATTCGGTTAAATTTAATCCTGTATTGACTACTGGACTTCCTAGTGTAAGCCACACATGGGTTTTTGGAGATGGAACTGCTAACAGTGTAGAAATATCTCCAACACATACTTATCTGAATGGTACGTATGTAGCAAAACATTTTATTGTTGCCTATACCAACCCTGGTACAGCTGTTTGTAGAGACTCTGTCTTTACAACTATTACAGTTGGGCAAAATACTTGTGGCTTAACTGCTTCATTTATTTCATCAAATGTTGCCTCAAATCCGTTAACCAGGGCTTTTACAAATACTTCTATAGGTGCAGCCGCTACAGATTCTATAAAGTGGACTTTTGGTGATGGTAGTAGTTCAGCTATGTATAGTCCTACTCATACTTATGCTAACTATGGTGTGTACAATGTTTGTTTGCGTATCATCAAGCGAAATCCTAATGGTGTTTTACAGACAAATTGTATTAGGGAATTTTGCAAGTCAGATACTATTACTTCACCCACCATTTCATGTAATGTACAAGCTTATTTCTCAGGAATAGGTGATACTACTGTAATTCCAAGTACCTTTCAATTTACTAACTTGAGCCCTGGAATATTACCTACTGATTCTGTAAGATGGACTTTTGGAGATGGTACACCAGCTGTTTCTGGATTTGGCTCAATTAATTCAACTCATGTTTATACTGCTGCAGGCACCTTCAATGTTTGCTTGCGAATAGCAAGAGCTACACCATCTGGTGCTGTAACATGTGTAAGAGAATACTGTAAGCAAATCCGTATTACCGTGACACCTGTTTGTAATCTTACTGCATCTTTCCATTTTGGTAGTACTACACCCAATCCACTTGTACAAAATTTTACAAATACTTCTACAGGTGCAGCAGCTACAGATTCTATTCTTTGGACTTTTGGTGATGGAACAAGCTCCAATGTTTATAGCCCCACGCATACATATGCAAACTATGGTGTGTATAATGTTTGTTTAAGAATTATTAAGAGGAATAATGCAGGAGTGCTACAAACAAATTGTGTAAGGGAGTTTTGCAAGCTAGATACAATTGCTGCGCCAATAAATATTTGCAATATTCAAGCATATTTTTCATTTACGGGAAATACAACAACAATTCCTAGCACATTCCAGTTTACGAATTTGAGCGCAGGAGTGTTACCAACAGATTCTATACGTTGGACTTTTGGCGATGGTACAATATCTACTTTGGCAAATCCATCACATACATACACTGTTGCTGGTACCTACAATGTCTGTTTGCGAATAGCAAGAGGTTTAGCCGTAGGAGCAGGAGCTACAGATTTAGGAGCAGGCGTTACAGGTTTAGCCGTAGGAACAAGAACAGGAGCAGGCTTAGGAG
>JANMFB010000315.1:0-10557 GCA_031377605.1 Ferruginibacter sp. | reverse complement strand
TAAAAATAAGTAGTATGAAGTTTAGTATTTTGAGGTATTATACCCGATGAAAATATAAATTTTAAAACCATCGTATTAAAAGGCGAATTTGCTTTATTCTTTTGCTCAAATAGTTTTGCAAAGTCCTTATTCAATTTATTTTCTACAATATCGAATAGGCCTGTAAGTGTCGCTTTTCCATGGCTAATATGAATAGCTTTTACATCAAAAAGTTCTCCATCTATATTTGCCTCCTTACCCTGTTTTTCCCAAACCAAATCAGCCTCATTCATTTCTATTGTTTGAAGCATTTTTTTCTCCAACGCTTCTTTCATCTGATGCTGTACAACTTTTTGTTTTACTAAATAACCAGCACAAAATAACATCGGTGTTACCACAATGAGTAACAACATAAAGCTTATTATTTTTTTTAAATTAATCATTTACAGATATTCGTTTGTCTATCCTTTTGATTTTCTTACCAGACTATCCAATGGGTATTGTACTTTTATGCTATCTCTCAATGTATTTATCCAATTGTACATTATTTTTTTATCTGGCATACTTAATTTAGCATCTCTGTGTATAATTGTATAAGAGCTTAGGGGCATTTCATCCTCTTCAAGTTGATGGCTTATTTCTTCAAGCTTTCTATACTGCCTTCCAATTCTGTAAGATGCAAATTCAGAAAAATTTAATTCTTTTTTACCTTCTTTTACATGATCTGCCAAAAACCACGCTACAGGTTGGATATTGCTATACCATGGATAGACTGTATTGTTGCTATGGCAATCATAACAGCTTCTTTTTAAAATTGAATGCACATCTTCTGGTATGGTATATTTGGTTGTAATATCTGCCGAACTCAAAGCTGTGGCTGTATTTTTGGTGGGTCTAAAAAATTGCATAGCTAAAAATGCTAGAAGTAATATTTGCAAAAATCTTTTAAAAAATGTTTTCATTACACGAAATTATTTAATACTTAAAATAGAATACTTAACTAAGTTTTAATTCTTATTACAAAAGTACCACTTATATAAAATTTATTAGCTGCTAATTTAAAACATATAAATTTGCGCTTTATTTTTCTATATGAGATTTCTATTTTCTTGCTTATTTATCCTATTTGTACAAGTAAGTTCTTGCCAAACAAAGCAATACACCCCAAAAAAAATAAGCAACATCGCAAAAATTGATGGTAGACAAGAAGAAAGCTTTTGGGCCAATATTACTCCTATTACTGATTTTATAATTTCCAATCCTGACTATGGAAAAACACCTTCTAAAAAAACAGAAGTAAAAATAGCTTATGATAATACTGCCTTATATGTATATGCTATTATGTTTGATGCTGATAAAAATATTCGCAAACAACTTACACAAAGAGACGGTTTAGACAGACAGGACTGCGATATTTTCTCCATTGGATTAGATACGTACAAAGACAGACAGAATGCTTTTGTATTTCAAGTATCTTCCGCAGGTGTGCAAGGAGATGCCAGGCAATCAAGTGCCAACGGTACAGATAGAAGCTGGGATGCGGTATGGGAAAGTGCTATAAAAGTAGAATCAGATAAATGGATGGTAGAAATAAAAATTCCATTTAGTGCAATTAGGTTTGCAAAAACAGATTTACAAGTTTGGGGTATGCAACTAACAAGAAGTATACGCTCCATAAACGAAACAGTTACCTGGAGTGCGCAAGATCCAAATATAGATGGCAGTATAAACCAATGGGGAGATCTTATAAATTTAAAAAATATTTTACCGCCTGTCCGTTTATCTTTTCTCCCTTACGTGAGTGGAGGTATTCGACAATCACCCACAAACAATGGCAGTAGTACCGAGGTTTTAAAAAGTGGGGGAATGGATGTAAAGTATGGTATAAACGAAAGTTTTACTATTGACATGACCTTGATACCAGATTTTGCACAGGTACAAAGTGATAATGTTTTTTTAAACCTAACTCCTTTTCAAGTAAGGTTTAATGATTTTAGACCTTTTTTTACAGAAGGTACAGAACTCTTCAATAAAGCCGGGTTATTTTACAGTAGAAATGTTGGCAAAGAGCCATCGGGATCAGGAGACGTATTACGGTTTGCAAAAAACAATCCTCAATATAAGATTGATAGAAACCCTGGTATTACAAGATTATACAATGCAACCAAATTTAGCGGACGAACAAAAAAGAATTTGGGGATTGCCATTTTTAATGCAGTAACTGCACCCATGAAAGCCAAGCTTACCAATACGAATACAAAAACTGATACAATAATTTTAACTGAGCCCCTTACAAATTACAATATCATCGTACTAGACCAAGCATTGAAGAATAGGTCTTCTGTTACTTTCACCAACACCAATGTGCTGCGTGATGGGAATAAAAGAAATGCAAACGTTGCTGCATTGGATGTTGCCCTATTTGATAAAACAAATAATTATCGTGGAAATGCATCCATAAAATATAGTAATATCTGGGGCACAGCAGATAAATATGATGGCTATAAAGCAGATCTTTCTGCAGGGAAAATAAGTGGTAAATGGCAAGGGAATTCAGGGCTTTCAATTGAAAGTGACAAATATGACCCAAATGATTTAGGTTTTTTGTTTAACAATAATTCGGTAAGACAATATTCAGAATTGAGTTTAAGATACAATAACCCAACTAAGAAATATCTTTTACACTCATTTTCTTTAAACTATAACAACAGGTTTTTGTACAAACCTTTTAAGTGGACTTCGTTGGAAATAGGCGGGAGAGCATTTTTCTTATTTAAAAACTTTTGGGATGTGAATTTTTCTTTGAATACTCGACCGCAAGATTTTAATGACTTTTTTGAATCAAGAACACCAGGTTTAAAACTGAGGAAATTCTCTTACCTATTTATTAGCACCGGCGGTAGTAGCGATAGCAGAAAAAAATTATATGGCAGTTGGTTTATAGGAGGGGCGGAGAGCAGGGTAAAAGATGACCCCTATTATAAAATTGATTTAACCGCCAGATATAGAATAAGTGATCGTTTCCAATTTACCATTTCCTTTAATAGAGATTATGACAAAGGAAGTTGGGGTTTCTCCCACAGAGATTCTGTAAGTACATTAGTGGCGGGTTATAAGGATCCTATCATTGCTTTTAGAACTGTAAAAACAAATAATTTAATTGCAAGTTCACAATATAGTTTTACACCCCGTATGAATTGGACCATTCGCATGCGTCACAATTGGACAAACCTTACCAACAGATCTTTTCACAAACTAAGAGAGGATGGCAACTGGGACGATATTACTTTCTCTGAAAGAAGAAATAGAAATTTTAATGTGTTTAATATAGATATGTTTTATACATGGGATTTTAAATGGGGAAGCAGATTAACTTTTGGTTGGAAGAATGCACTTGGCAGTAACGTTTCTCTTGACCCTTACACAAATAAAAATTATACCAATAATCTTGCACAAGTTTTCTCTAACCCACACAGCAATGAGATTACTTTAAAAATTGTTTACTTTTTAGATTATTTAGATTTGAAGAAGAGGGGATAAATCTACTTATTAAAATGCGCTACCAACAACTTTGATATTTTTCGTGTGAGCACCCAAGCCGCGTTATCTTTATTCCAACTTATATCTTTATTATTTTTGGTAAAAATTGAAAAAATATAGGGCTCTTTAGCCATTACTAAAAGTATTTCGTTCCGGCTTGCATTTACAGCTCCACTTTTGCTGGCTACAAAAGTTGTAACAGGTATTTCACTTATGGCTTCCTCATCCCAAAAATTTCTGCCAAGCACTCTTATCATTTTTTTACTTGCAGAATCGTTTATTATTTTACCTTGGTATAACTGTTCAAAAATGTTGCCCATTTCTCTTGGTGTGGTTTGCCCCCATCCATATTGCTGCCTTATAATTTCTCTGCCAACTGTTCTAGAGTTCACTTTCGTATTTGGAAATCCAAGTTCATCCATCAAAGAATTTATACGTGTGCCAGTACCTGCTATGGCTTGTAACCAAAGGCTAGCAGTATTATCGCTCATGGTAAGCATCAACATCATTACATTGGATATTTCTATTTTAGAGCCATTTTTCATAGAGCCCATAATGGCTTCATCATCTTTGTATTTTACGGTATCGTTGTAAATCAGCTCTTGGTTGTAAGTAAGTTCTCCTTTGTGTATTTTATCCATAATGCCTATAAGAATAGGCACTTTTACAATACTTGCTGTAGGGAAAGTTGTATCGGCGTTAATGGCAACAACTTTTCCGGTTTTTAAACTTTTTACATATATACCAATATCACCTTGGTATCCTTTTATAAGTTCTTCTACTTGTTGTTGCAATTTTTTATTTACTTTTTGAGCATGTAAAACAGAAGGCATAAGTAAAATAAGAAAGATAATTTTTTTCATCCGGTATTTGTTAAATTAGTTCACCAAAAAATTTATTCCATTTACATTCTGGGTTCTGTTACCTGTTTTCATAGCACCCTGAAATTGTTTATCGTAAGAAGGATAATAGGTAAAAGAAACTTGGCCTATACTCTTTACTTTCCCCCTAAATGCAACGTCATCAAAATTGCTATAGTAGGTTAGCTGGGTATTCCCAATTCCTTTTAGCTTACCTTTTAAAGCATCATTCTCAAAAGAAGAATAAAAGCTTATCGCATTTGAACCTATACTTTTAATTTTCCCTTTCAATGCTTCATCATCGTAATTCATATAATAGGTAAAACTTAAACTACCAATCGTTTTTACTTTCCCTTGAAGCTCAGGCAAATCATAAGATGCATAATAAGTTATAGGAGTTTTACCAAGGTATTTTACTTTACCTTGAAAAGCCTTGTCTTCATACGTTGTAAACATATCTATTCTACCATTGTATTTCTCTAACCTTGTATAATTGGTTACTCTTTCAGAAGCATAATCAATACCATAATTTATAATCGTACCAGTAAGAGATATGTTTACTATTGCATCATCTAGGCTAACAGTAATAGATTCTGTTATGCTAGTATTATTCATGGTAACTCTTGAAATACGTTGGGCTTGGGTTCCCAAGCTAAAAGAGATAATCGCTAAAAAACAAAATATATATTTCATAACTATTTTTTATATACCAAATGTACTGATATTTTCACTACTTCTAAAAAGACCTTTACTGTCATTTATAAGCTTCAAAAAAGTCAAGAAATAGATTGACTTCATTACAAATTCTTATATGCTACTTCCATCAAAACCAACCCATGTGCAGGTACAGAAAAATCAGTTTTTTCGGCATTCTTAATTCCAATAATTTCTCTAAACATTTCCACTGTATATTTTCCACGACCAACTAACAACATGGTACCTACCAACCCTCTAACCATACCCCTCAAAAAACGATTGCCGGTCACCTCGTATTTTACAAGTTCATTTTCAAAAATCCATTGGCTGTGGATAATCTTACAATCAAATGTAAATACTTGAGAATTTTTTTTAGCAAAGCTTTCAAAATTACCATACTCCATAAGCATTGTGGCACATTCATTTAATGCTTCTTTGTTCAATGAATAAGGATAGTAATAAGCCCTTTCTAATTCGAAGGGATTTTTATCTGCAGAAATCGTGTACGCATAACTTCGAGATAAAGCATCAAACCTGCAATGAGCATCTTCCGCAACTGGAATAATTTTTTTAACTACAATATCCCTCGGCAAAATTGCATTTAAATGATATATCGCTTTTGCAATATCATCTATTGTGTTTGCTACATCAAAATGAAAATAATTTTGCTTAGCATGCACGCCTGCATCTGTTCGAGATGAGCCGGTAAGTTCTAGCTTTTGCCTAAAGAAGATCAGTAAAGCTTTTTCTATCTCTGCCTGTATGGTATTGGCATTTTGTTGTATTTGAAAACCAGCGTAGGCTGTACCTTTATAAGCTACTTCTATAAAATATCTAGGCATGTTTAATTACGCAACATTACTTTAAATCTTTTAATATAATATTCATCTTTAAGCTGTACTTCTAAACTAGTAAAGTTTTGTATATCACTTGTATGAGCATAAACAGCATCAAAAAATTTATACTTACCTGCATCGTTTAAAAATAACAAACTTAAATTTTTTACTTGCTCTACACTATAGCATTTTTGTTTGAACAATTTACTTGCCACTTCCACCATGGCATCATCATTATCTTCTATTACCATTTTTTTTCTCGCCTTAAAAAAATCTTCTTCTGTTGCAAATACTTTACAATCTGCGTTAAGTGAACCTGAAGGCTTTGATAGTTCTGGCTTAGTCTCTACCATTGCTGGATTTCCTTTTCTTTCTGGCTCAGGGCTCTCGACTTCTTTTTTTGTATTAGGATTGGGTAATTCAATATCTAAAAACTTTTCCTTTTTTTCTGAAGCAATGATAGGCTTTTCAACTTTTTTTTCTTTCACCACTACAGATTTTTCATTTTCAATAAATACAGGCACAATCTCAGTTCCTTCATCAGTTTTTACTTTGTACCTAATTGTAAGACCATCCGTTTCAATTCTTGTATCTATTTTTTGAATGCTGCTAGAAGATACTTTTACCGAAGGCTTTTCAGCTTGAACTTCTTTTTTAACTTCTTCTTTTACAACAATGGGCTCAACTTCTTTCTTTACTAGTATTGGAATCGGTTCTTTTTTTACAACAATTTCTGTATTGGCAGCACCAGATAATGTTTTTGCGAATGCATCGTCGTTTTCAATTGCTGTCATTTGTTTTCCCGAACCACCAACATTCATGACTACCTCCATACTTTGCATATTATACAATCCCCAACCTTTCTCTCCAAAGTTTTTCAATAGGTAACCTGCATCAGTATTTTCAATATGCACGGCAAAATTTTGTTGTGGCCATTGTTCTTTTGGAAAGCCAACAATAAAAGAGTGATCCCCTATCATCAACTTAGAAATTACCAAATATCCTGCACCGGAAGAACTCATTAATTTACCGTTCATCTTCACATAAAAACTTTGTTTATTATCGGTTTGTAAATAAATAAAGTAATTTTTTTGAGCTTTAGCTCCAATAGTTAAACTCAATAAAAGCATTATGCTTAGAAAACGTTTCATTTTTGTTCCAATTTGTACAAAACTAAAGATAATAGCCCATTTGCCGCCCATAAAATATTATAGTTGTTTTTTGTACCCAACTTGTACATTTGTCAAAAATTAAACACTATATGAATAAATTATTAATGCTACTTTTTGTAGCCACTTTGCCAGTAAGCCTATTTGCGCAAGATGGTAACGACGAACCAGTAGATACATCTTGGAAAAAAATATTACGAGAAAGCTATCCAAAGACAAATGAAATAGTGCATACCAAGCTAGATGTTCGTTTTGATTATGAGAAGTCTTATATGTATGGAAAAGAATGGCTTACATTAAAGCCACATTTTTACCCCACTGATTCCGTATTGCTTGATGCAAAAGGAATGGATATTAAAGAAGTCTCCCTGATGAAAGGAACTACAAAATCCCCATTGAAATTTACTTACGATGGCATGCAAATAAACATAAAGCTCAATAAAACATACGTAGCAGATGAAAAATACACATTGTATTTTGATTATATAAGTAAGCCAAACGAATTAAAAGTACAAGGCAGTGCTGCCATTACAGATGCAAAAGGCTTGTATTTCATAAACCCAAAAGGAGAAGACAAAGACAAGCCTACTCAAATATGGACCCAAGGCGAAACTGAGGCAAATAGTGTGTGGATGGTTACAATAGACAAGAGCAATCAAAAAAGTACGCAAGAGCTTAGCATGACTGTTCCTAATAAATATGTAACCTTAAGTAATGGTTTACTAATTAGCAAAAAAGTAAACACAGATGGTACAAGAACAGATAATTGGAAAATGGATTTACCGCATGCACCTTACTTATTCTTTATGGGAGTTGGAGATTTTGCCATCGTAAAAGATACCTATAAAGGCAAAGAAGTAAGTTATTATGTAGAAAAAAATCAAGAACAATATGCTCGTAGGGTTTTTGGTAACACACCAGAAATGATGAAATTTTTCTCTGCAAAATTGGGTGTAGAATTTCCTTGGCAAAAATATGCTCAAATGGTTGGTAGAGATTATGTAAGTGGTGCAATGGAAAACACTACTGCAACTTTACACCAGGAAAGTGCTTACCAGAATAATAGGCAATTGGTAGATGGAAATGGATGGGAGGGAACAATAGCGCATGAATTATTTCACCAATGGTTTGGCGATTTGGTAACGGCCGAAAGTTGGAGCCACCTTACAGTAAACGAAAGTTTTGCTAACTACAGCGAATATCTATGGCTCGAGTACAAGGAGGGATTAGATGCTGCTTACGAGCACAACAATGAGGATATGCAAGGTTATATACAAAGCGGTAGCGAAAATAAAGATCTTGTAAGGTTTCACTATGCAGATAAGGAAGAAATGTTTGATGCAGTGAGTTACAATAAAGGCGGAAGAATATTAAATATGTTGAGAAATTATGTAGGCGATGATGCTTTCTTTAAATCGCTAAACAATTACCTCACTACAAATAAATTTAAAGCTGGTGAAGCAGGACAACTACGTTTGGCTTTTGAAGAAGTAACAGGTAAAGACTTAAACTGGTTTTGGAACCAATGGTATTATGGAAGCGGACATCCAAAACTAAAAATAAATTATTTGTACGATGATGCAGCTGGCAAGGCTAGTGTGATTGTAGAACAAACACAGAAAAGTGGAAAGATCTTTAAATTACCACTTGCAGTTGATGTTTACACAGGTACTGAAAGAAAACGTGTAAGCTTTATTGCAGAAAATAAAATAGATACTTTCAGCATTGCATACACAACAAAGCCAGATCTTATAAATGTAGATGCAGATAAATTATTGCTTGCAGAAAAAACTGATAATAAAACAGATGCAAATTTTATAGCTCAATATAAAAATGCAAGAAATTATATGGATAGAAAAGAAGCCATAGATTTCTTTGGAAAGAAAAATTTACCAGAGCTTGCCAATGGATTGAGTGACAAATTTGGAGGATTAAAAATTCTTACTATTACAAAGCTAGGCTCATCTCCTTACAAAGCAGATAAAGAAGTATTGGCAGAGATAGAAGGACTTACAAAAAGTACCAATAAAAAAGTAAAAGCTGCTGCAATAAGTTACTTGGTAAAGAATGGTGACAAAAAATATTTATCTATTTACCAAGCTGCGATAAGTGATTCATCTTACAGAGTGGCGGGTGCAGCTCTAAAAGGCCTAGCTGCATTGGATAGTGTAAATGCATATACACTTGCAAAGAAATACAGCAACGATGCCAAAGGTGCTTTAGGGAATGTAATAAATGATATTTTACTATCTGCTGGCACAGAAGCAGATTTTGATTTCATTTCTAAAATGTACAATGATGCTCCTTTATCTCAAGAAAAAGTAACTGCTACGGGAAAGTATGCTGGCTTTTTGGCTAAATTAAATGATTTATCTAAAGTAAAAAAAGGAATAGATAATATTGTAGCATTTAGAAATGCTATACCGGAACAATTTAGAAGTTTTGTAGATGCTAGTTTCAAAAAATCTTTAGCGGTTGTAAGTGTTGCCAAAGGAAGTGAAATAGAGAATTATATTACCAACGCCTTCAAATAATAAATAGTTTACTATTTCTTTTAGAAACAGGCTGTACATTAATTTGTGCAGCCTGTTTTTTTTGAGCATTAGCAGTACAGAATTGTGTGTATTTGCAATTGTTTTATCATCAATTAACAAATTCAAGATTGTAATACTTATTGCTCAGTATTATTAATGATTGTTAACAAGCATTATAAGTACAAAAGACTCTTTTGTTTAATATACTTTTTTGCGCAAAGCTGATTATTGAGGATAGTGAGTAACTGTTTCATTAAAACCAACGATGTATATAAAACTCGCTCAAAAGTTTTCAAACTAGTTTCAAATTTTTATAATTAATACAAACTTACTCCGCCCAGCTCATCACATAACCATCATTCTCAATAGCAAGTGCATCAACAGTGAGTTTTAAAGGCCTAAATGTATCTACCATTACAGCCAACTCTTTTGTTTCTTTTGCGCCAATACTTTTTTCTGCTAAGCCTGGGTGTGGGCCGTGGGGTATACCTGCGGGGTGTAAAGTGAGCATGCCTCTTGTAACATGCTTGCGGCTCATAAAATCTCCATCCACATAATACAACAATTCATCGCTATCAATATTACTGTGGTTATAAGGTGCAGGAATGGCTAGTGGATGATAATCGAACAACCTTGGTACAAATGAGCAAATTACAAATGCATCTGTTTCAA
Organism: Ferruginibacter sp.; assembly: GCA_031377605.1. Classification (GTDB taxonomy): domain Bacteria; phylum Bacteroidota; class Bacteroidia; order Chitinophagales; family Chitinophagaceae; genus Ferruginibacter. Next base: position 271 of record JANMFB010000315.1, on the reverse strand, counting down.
AAGTTTGATGTACGGGTGGTGGTTGGTGTACTCGTCCTGTAATTGGTTCAAAATCGTGTATGCTAAATGCATAGGGATAACAACATCCATCCCAACCTACAACATCAAAAGGGTGTGTACCGTAATGAATGCCATACAACATTCCTTTCTTTTTTGTTTTAATAATAAAGTCACCTTTTTCATCGTGTGTTTGCAAATTTTTCGGCGTACGAATATCTCTTTCGCAATAAGGCGAATGTTCCATTAGTTGCCCATATTTGCTCAAATAACG
>JANMFB010000312.1:0-12619 GCA_031377605.1 Ferruginibacter sp. | reverse complement strand
CAATACTTTGATAATACCGTAACGCTAAAATTTAATCCAGCATTGTTTTATAACAATGCCAATGTAAACTTGGTAAATCTTTGGATAAAATTTGGAAATGGCTACACCCTTGTTTCACCGAATTCTACTATTAGTAACACTTATACAGATAGTACAGGCTTTCATAGAATTGCTATAAAAGCAGAATTAAGTAATGGAGATATTATGGAAACTTATACGGCTGTAATGGTTAATGTAACAAGCTCAAGTACTGCTAGCAGATATACTTTCGCAGATATTTCAAACATTTCTCTCCGCCAAACTGCGAAAGGTTTGGTGTAACTATTCTTAAAAGTCTAATCCCAAAGAAAAATACGTTTGCGGTTTTCCTTTAAAGAAACCATTCATTTGCCATGCAGCATCAAACTTTACAAAATAACCAAGCAATGTTGTTCTTGCGCCAAAGCCATAGCCACCTGCTAGTGGGCCAATACCGCCTGCTTTTACAATCACAGTTGTAGGGCCGCCACTATTATACTTTAACTCTGGTCTGGCTATTTTATCAAAGCTATTAAATGCAGTACCCATATCTATAAACTGTACAAGTTGGAAATTTCTCACGAATGCATTATTTATAGTTTTATCAAAAATGGTGGAAAACACGGGTAACCTAAATTCGCTATTTATTACTACTGCGTTGCTACCATTAGCAATATTTTGTTTAAAGCCTCGCATGTTTACTGCCAAGCTTTGGAATGCATAATTTTGATCTGTTGCAGGAGGGTTATTCTCAATAAAATATCTTTCTGTACCATTGCTTTTTATATTATTACCAAAGATCAGCCATCCATCTGTACCTCCTAAATAATATATTAGTTTTTGGTCACCAAAGCTAAAATCTCCTGCTATTCTGCCCGCCCATATAAAGTTTCTGAATATTGAATGGTAGTATCTGGCATCAAACCCAATATTAAAAGTATTTGGACCATCTTGTGATAAGTTTTTATTTACTTGTCTGTTCCAATCTACATAAACTTTTGCTCTAGCGCCGTTCCATATGTTTTGTGCTACATTTAAACTATTGTCGTACACAAATTCTAGATGTGTCATAGAGAAAAGCGTTTTTTCATCTTCAAATTCTAAAGTAGGAGGGAAGAGTGCATTAGCACCAAATACTAACTTGTCCGATCTAATTCCTGTGCTCAGTCTAATACTTTTGGTAGTATTAAATGGATAAGAAATATTTGCTTGGTATAAATTAGTAAAGGTTTTTCCTGTTAGTGGAGTTCCTGTAAATTGTAAACCTTGCACATTCCTATAGTAAGTAACCCCCCAATCCAATCTTCTTTTAAGATTTTGATAATTAATTAACCACTCGTTGTCTTTGAAGTTTGTTCCAAGCCGATAAGCACCATTTATTTTTTTATCTTCCAATAAATCAGATGTACTTAGTTTTACTAAGCCAGATAATGGGGTTCCTCCGTTTAAGTTTATAGGTCCTGCTCCCCCTGCATACGTCTGGTATCTATTTATCAATACACCACTTGTAAAACCTCCACCAGCATTATTTACAGAGAATTTTATTGGCTTATATTTGTATAATTTAGCTTTTGCTAAAACGTTTTCATCATCTCTGCCAGGTGCTATTTTGGATCCATTGGTTGCTATAGCATCATTTTTTGTATTATCCCCTTTCTCGTTACCAAATTCGGTTTGAAAAAAATCATCTTGCTTTTTCTTTATGCTGTCTGACACTAAAGGAGAAACTTGATTGTCGCTTGCTTTCACATTTGCACTGTTAACTTTTGTAAGCCTACTTTCTCTCATTAGTTTTTTCGCATATTCTGTAGGCGTAGCATTAACATTTCTTTTTCGTAAAGTATTCTCATCTATTTTAAGTTTATACAAAACTTTTTCATCGCTTTGTCTTGTTACTTCACTTACTTGGTTGTTATCTCCTGCTACACGGCTTTCTGCAAGTGAGCTTGGGTAGTTTGTAAGGGGAAAAATATAAGTAGAGTCTGATGATACTGCAACAACCGCTACAGAATCTATATCTGTTTTCTTGTATGCCTTTAAGGTGCTATCTACTAGTTTTTGGGAAGGATTTCTTAGGATTTCTTCTCCTATCAAAACCAAGGTATCTAAGCCTTCGGCTTTGGTAGTAAAAAAGCCTGCATATCTATTGCCAATTCCATTTTCATCGCTCACAAAAGTAAAATGTGTATTGTTATATGCAGTAGGAAAACGAGCATTACCATATTTCAAATTGGTAAGTTGAGTAATCTGATTTAATTCAGGTTTGTCACCAAAATTGGTAATTAAAAAAATATTAAAATGATTATTGCTTGGCAAAATAGTATCAGCTGTTTTTGCTTCTGCATTGGGTCTATTGCTACTGTAAATAATGCCTGTTTTACCAGGGAACGAAACAAACGTTGCATCTAAATTGTCATAAACATCATTGGTTATTTGAGTAATCTTTTCTTTCTCAATGTTAAATGTATAAATATCTGCGTGGCCATCTTTTACTGCCGATATTAAAAGTGTTCTACTGTCTAGCATGTACTTTACATCCTGAACCTGGTCAAATTTATCAGTAAGGTCAAAACTGTATTGTTTGATATTGCTTAGTACATCGTACACAAATAATTTTAGTTTTCCCTCTGTAGTATAAATTATAGAAATCCTTGTTCCCTTTGGATCCCAAGCCATTATTGGGTAACTAGGATTTATTTCATTTTCATAAGATCGATGACCATATTTCAACAATGTTTTATTTTCATAATTGCTGTTTAAAATAACCCGTACAATTCCTTTTTTAAATTGTGTAACTACATAGTCGTTGTTTTTTTTGTTTGGATTCACATTAAAACGGTAATAGTTTAGTCTTTTACTAATATCAAAACCTTCAACATAGCTTCCTTTCGGGTATGCCCTTCTTCGTGCAATATCTTTATAGTATTTATCATCTTGATATTCCATAAACTCCGCCTGCAATTGTTTAAAACTTAGCTTTGTAATTTGCTTGCTTGCCCTATCTAAGTTTTTGTAAATTCTTGCTAGGTATAGAAAATAAGTAACATTTTCTTTCTTGTATTTCTCTTCAATATAATACCAAAAAGCATGGCCAGCAAGTAGTGGCTTGTAGTATGAAAATTTTGAAAACTTCCTATAATTATTGCTTAGTATTTCGCTTTTTAGTTCATCATCTAAATCTGTACTCCAGTTTTCTCCAAGGTAAGCAACGTAGCCATCAGTAAGCCATACTGGTAAATCTAATAAGGCTTGGTTGCTTGCTACTTCTCCTAAGTCGTCCCCAAACAATACATTCTTTGTAATAATATCTGCAATGCCTTGTCGTATTTGTCTTTTAAGGTTGTAATGATTTGCATCATAATATAACAGCATTTTATTGTTTACAAAAGTGGTAACAGCACCTGCACTTATAACACCAGTTTCTAAACCAATATTTGTTTGCTGCATGTCTGCATATTCATTGTACAAAATAATGTTTGCCCTTCTTTGAAGGCTATATTCTGCAGCAGCTTCTATTTGTGGCAATTCTTTTTCTGCAACTTGTGCCACAAACTTTGCTAGTTCCTTTCCAGCTTTATAGAAATAAACATTAAAGTTTGGTGTTTGGTAATACTCCCATTTAAATTTTTTGTATTGAACCCTATTCTTGCCAAACGTAACAGAATTTACTTGTGCATTACTTTCTACGAAAGAAAGCATAAAAAAAACGGATATAAAAAATATTCTACTAAACTTTGTCATACAGAATTGAGATTATAAAAACTAAAATTAACTTATTCACACGTACTATAAAAAACATTTTAAAATTACTATACATGCTTCAAGTGAAATCATTCGAATTTAGCCCAATTCAAGAAAATACATACCTACTTTATAACGAGTTTAACGATTGCATCATCTTAGATCCTGGTTGCTATTACGATACAGAAAAAGAGGAATTGATGAATTTTATAGCCAAAAATAAGCTTACCCCTACATTGCTCATAAACACACATTGCCATCTAGATCATGTTTTTGGAAATAAGGATATAGCTGCAAAATACAAACTCACCCTGCATTTACACGAAAAAGAAAAACAAGTATTGGCATTTGCGCCCACATCTGGGCTCATGTACAACATTCCTTTTGATAACTATGAGGGAGATTTTATTTACTTAAAAGAAGGAGATATGGTAAAATTGGGCTCAGATGAATTGGCTGTATTGTTTACGCCAGGTCATAGCCCAGGCAGTATTAGTTTTTATAGTAAAGCAGATAAATTTGTAATTAGTGGCGACGTGTTGTTTAAAAACAGTGTGGGTAGAAGTGATTTGCCCGGAGGTAATCACGACACACTTATACAAAGCATAAAAGAAAAATTGCTTATCCTGCCAGATGAAACCATCGTTTATAGCGGACATGGGCCAAAAACTACTATTGGGACAGAAAGAAGAAACAATCCTTTTTTAGTTTAAAAATTTGTATTTGATTTCCTGAAACCACAGGGCAAGCTTTACAAATTCGTGTAATTCGTAGCTTCTCTTTTTTTGGCGAAGCCAAAATCATCTCCATATTTTTCGTTAAAAAGTTTACAAATCTTGCTGCTATTTATAACATACCTAGCCCAAACTTCCTTATCTGCAATCAAAATTCTATATTTGCCGTGTAAATATGAAAAAAATACACATCGTTATTATAGTTTGTTTAGTTATCATTGCTGACCAAGCACTCAAGGTATACGTAAAAACGACTTTCCCGCTCAACACACATCAAGCTATGGCTGGCAGTTGGTTTCAGTTATATTTTGTAGAAAACCCTGGTATGGCTTATGGGTGGAAGTTTGGCGGCAATTGGGGCAAAATGGCACTTACTATTTTTAGAATGGGGGCAGTTGTATTTGGTACATGGTACCTTGGTAGCATCGTAAAAAAAGGATATAGCCGAGGGTTCATCATATGCGCATCGCTGGTTTACGCAGGCGCACTAGGCAATTTGATAGATAGTTGTTTTTACGGAATGATTTTTGATAAGGGTATGATTTATAATGCAGGTATAAATGATTATATGAATTACACTGGGCTTGCAACCTTTACTAAGCCAGGTTATTCAAGTTTTTTGCATGGTAATGTAGTTGATATGCTACATTTTCCAATCATAGATAGTACTTTTCCTAAGTGGTTTCCTATTTGGGGCGGAGAAAAGTTTGAATTTTTTAGCCCCATCTTTAATATAGCAGATGCGGCAATAAGTACAGGTATAATAACGTTATTAGTGTTCCAAAAAAGATTTTTTAAACAACGAAATGCCGAAATAAAGAGTCATACAATAGAAACAACTACTTTAGTAGATGATTTATCACAGGTGTCATAAAAATTAACCCAATAGAAATTAACCAATAAAGCATAAACTCATGAAAATTTTCCGCATCCTACTCGTATTCCTTACATTGGGTCTTATTATCACATCTTGCCAAAAAGATTTTAGTTTTGAAGCAGGCAATGCTAAGGGTAATATTGTAAAAGATGCCAGCGGCGATTGTACAGGATTTAACTTGCAAGGCCCTTACCAAGCAGGAGCAGTGCTCACCAATGCGAGTTTTGTAGATATACAAATTGATATAACCAAAGTAGGTATTTACTTAATAAAAACAGATACTATTAACGGGTATTCATTTTCTGCAAATGGCAGTACAGGAGTATTGGGTGTAAATACCATACGTTTGGTTGCATCTGGCAGGCCAATAACGTTAAGTACAGATGTTTTTACGGTAAAATTTGATGGCGGTTCTTGCCAGTTTGATGTAACGGTAACGCCTTTTGTAGTAACGCCAGCTGTGTTTACTTTTACAGGTGCAGGAGGTCCATGCACAGGTGCTGTTCAGTCAGGCACATATACCTCAGGTATTGCAATGGACCCAACCACTAATTTCATAACAATTCCTGTTTCTGTAACTACAATTGGCACATACAATATAACTAGTACCACGGTAAATGGGGTTACATTTAGTAGTGGTCCAGGTACATTTGCGGCATTAGGTACTACAAGCGTAATTTTAAGAGCTACTGGTACACCAGCAAATTCTCCTACACCTGTAACATCTACTGGGTACGATATTGTTTCAACTAACACTTGTAGTTTTAGTATTATTTATGCTCCTACACCTGGGCCTTCTACGTTTACTTTAAATTGTGCTGCTGCAACATTTAGTACCACTTTTCAAGTAGGTACAGCTATACCGGCAGGTGCAACAGTTACCATACCAATTACAGGCCCTACAGCAGGCTCTTTTAATGTTTCATTAAGTACTTTAAATGGGATATCATTGTCCGGCAATGGTATTTTAACTACGGCTAGTACTTCAATTACGCTTACTGTTTCTGGTACTCCATCAATAGGCGCAGATCCTTCTACCTCTATTCCCATAACAACAGGAGGAGGTAGTTGTAATGTTATTGTTCCTGTAAATCCTCCACCACCTCCTGGTACAATAACTTTTAACATTGGAGCTGTTACAAAAACTTTTAATGTAAATAATGGGGCGGACACTACTTTTACAACATTGCCTCCTCCTTTACCTGCCGGTAATTTTTACGTGCTTTCTTTATTTGGAGATGCAGCAGCGCTTCCTTCACAAGAAACTTTTTATATTGACTTGGCAAAACCGGCACCATATTTTACCAATGGCAGCACTTATACCGTAAACCAAATTTTAACAAGTATCTTCTTAGATGCAGTTTATACAGATGCAGCAGGTGTGGACTACAATGCCACTACAGATTTAACAATACAGGTACCCGCTTTTACTATGACCATTACCACCATTACTCCAACAAGAGTTACGGGTACGTTTAGTGGTCCTTTAAAAAATGCAACAGGAGGTATTATTACGGCAACTTTAGGAACTTTTGATTTGCCATTACCTTAAAAAGTTCTTTCTTTGGTATTTACTAGGTAATTTTTCATCTTCCTCAATGTGATCAATTTTTAATGGTACATAAAAATATTCAAAACATTACAAAAAAGCCTTTCAATTTCTTGAAAGGCTTTTTTATAGAAGAAAACGAGCTTTGATATCCTCTGTGTATTCGTAATAGTTCAATTGCATTGGCTGAAACGACTTCCACAGCAGCACTATACCAAAAGTCAATTGGACTAGAAATCGATATAATTGGTATTAACTCAGTATCACTTAAGCATTTCTTGAAACACTACCTCATTTTGCTTCACAGCATATTTTTTACGAAGTGTTTGTAACCATTCTTTTTCTAGCACATTTTGGTAATCGTTTATGATTAACCCTCTTGCATCTGAAAAGCTACGTTGCATATTTGTATCGTAAAACTTAAGGTATTTTACAAAGGATGCAGTACCATCGGTATTTTTCTCTATGGCAGAGTAGCTATTTGTTTGGCCTGGATTGTTGGCTTTATAATTTGCAATTTGAGAAAGTTCGTACCTGCCACTATCTGCTTGTATTTTGTTTTCACTTTTTTCTATAATTGCTTTTAAGTTGATCCCATTTTTTAAATCTTGTAATGCTTTTGCAGCCTCAGTTTCTGAGGGGCAATTTAAAACCAAAACATCTGCACTTGCACCCCATTGGTAATTTTTTTTATTTACTTCATAGTATTTATTTAATGCAATACTGTCTGAACCTGCTTTACTCCATACTTTGCGCTCCATAATTTCGAAAAGCATATTGCCTTCTTTAAACTCTTGCATCTGGTATTTAAACTCGAGGTTATAATTCTCTAAATTATTTTTATAGTAATCTAAAATACTTTGTTTATTAAAATTATCTAACAATAAAGTGTTTTCTGTTTTAGGAGCTTCAGCATTACTTTTAAATTTTTGCACAAAGACTAAGAAATCTTTCCCAGTAATTTTGGAGCCATCTTTAAAAGTTGCAATTGTCTTTTTACTTGCCGGCACTTTATTTATTTGAAAAACAGTGGTATTGCTGTTAATTGAATCGGCGGCAATAAATAATTCCTTATTACTTACTAAACTAGATTTTTTAAAACCTGTGCGAAGTTCCATCTCTTTTACAAAAAGAGCTCTTTCGTTATTTATGCGGCTATCTTGTTGTATTTTTTGTTTTAGTTCTGCTTGGTAATTATAATCTTTAGTATCTGTTGGAATTGGTTTTTGGCTTAACCTTTTTACAATATGAATGCCATAAACTGTTTCAAAAGGTTCGGTTATATCTTCATCATTCTTAAGCGTAAATACATTTTCTTCAAAATCTGCTTTAAATTTACCGGCACCAAACTCTTGTACTACCCCACCAGATTGGTATGTAGCTCTATCATCACTATACAGTTTAGCGGCATCTGCAAATGGAAGCCCGTTCTTTATTAAATTATAAATAGAATCTGCTCTGTGCTTAATAGAAATTTTTGTATTGGCATCTGCATCTGGTGGAAATACAAAAAGCAATTGTGCTATGTTCCATTTGCCTACTGCAGGCCTAGTACTTATTGGTTTAAAAATATGCCAGCCTTTGCTTGTGCGATATGGCAAACTCACATCTCCAATTTTGGTATTGTAAATGATATTTTCAAAAATGTAGTCTGCACTAAATACAGTAAGGTAACCAATGTCTAAAAACTTTATTTTACTTTCTGGGATTGATAATTTTGTAGCTATTGTATTGTAATCACTAGAATTTTTTAATTCTCTGGATAAGTTATTTGCTGCATTTAAAATTTTAAGTGAATCCGAATCAGAGGCTCCTGCATTTATTGGTACAAAAAAATATAATACATGTATATCTGCTTTTGCCCTTTCTGCAGCTTCATTTATGATTGTTTGAAGGCTATTGTTGTCGTTTAAATAATTATCTATTATCTGATCTCTAAAGTTTTTTACATCATATTTTATTTGCTCCAATGTGTCTAATCCTTGCTCCTGTGCTGCTTTTACTTTTAATTTAAAGTTTGTGTAAAGCTCTACATACTCTCTCAACGACTTTTCTTTATCAGCATTTACAACTTTGTTCTTATTATAGGCTCTTAAAAACTCTGCTTTTGTAGTTTGACTATTGCCGTATGTAAAAAGTATTTGTGAAAAAGAATTATTGCACAATAAAAACACTGCAAGAAAAATAGAAAGAAATTTCATGTACTTATTCATTTAAAAAATTTATTGGATAATTATTCAGTTTAGTAAAATTAACTATTCAAACTATCAACAGCCAACTGTCCTCTTCCAACTACCAACTGCCCTCTGCCAACTGCCAACTGTCCACTCCACTGCCAACTACCCTCTGCCAACTGTCAACTGTCAATTCGTATTACTCTTTATCTTCACTTCCAGAAAATCATTTAATTGTTCAATGGTTAGCTTCTTTGCAACAATTCGTTTTTCTTTATCTAGCAAATAAATAGTAGGTGTTACATATACATCGTACAGTTGTTTGTATGAAGGGCGCTGCATTTGTACTTCCAAATCTGCAGATTCTCTTGTTTGATATACGTTTGTCCAATCTCCGATTTTATTTTCTCTGATGTAGGAAAGCCATGCGTCTTTCATTTTTTCAGATTCTGATAAAACTGCATAAACCTTTACATTTTTTGCTTTCCAAATAGCTCGGTAGAAAGAATCTATTCTTGGCAATTCCGTTTTGCAATGACCACAATTTGGATCCCAAAAAACAACTAAGGTATAGTCTGCACTTACATCATATAAGCTTTTTGGCTTACCTGCTGTATCCACAAATTCTAGATTTGCAGCCTTTTCGCCAACTAAATTACTCATTAGCATAAATGCCCTACGAGTTATAATACTATCTTGGTATTTTGATAACCAGGTGCTAGCACCTTGGCTATGGTATTTTTGGTAAAGGTGCACAAATACTGCATCTTGCCCCATATATTTAGGACTTATATATTGATCGGTAAACCAGTTGAGCATAAATTTATACATCTCCTTGTTAGACCTTGCAAGCAATAATTTATAATCAATATCTTTTATCAATGTATCGGGATTTTGAGACATTACTTCCTCGTAATACGATTTTAATTTTGGCATAAAGAAGGGGGTACGAATAATTCTATCATCCATAAATGTGATACCATCCCAATAGTGTTGCTTGTAAAAATTATAATTATCTAATGAGTCTTGTCTTGTAATAGGCACTTTAGTAGGATATGGAGATTCTCTCAATGCACTTAGTAAAACCGCTAACATAGAAGTAGGCTTTGTTTTTACAACATTTTCTCTGTATTCGTTAAGTTGTTTGTTTAATTTTCTATACGCAGAATCGTGTATGGTAGAATCTGCTTTGTTTTTAGCATTTTCAAAAGCTTTTTTCTCTTGTTGTAATTTTTTGCCGAGCACATTTACAACTCCTTGGTAGTTTTTAAAATCCAAGTTGGCGGGAGAGCCGGTTACTTGTACGTTTTCTAATTTATTTGTATCTGCTACAATGGAAATATTCTGTTCTTTATCTACCAAAAAGTCGGTAGAAATTCTTTTACTCGGAAAAACGATGGAGTAGATGCCTGGAGGCAATTTGGTATCACTTTTAAAAATGGCTATTCCATTGCTAGCAACAGCGGCAGAATCTTGTAAAATAAAATCCTTTCCCATATAATAAGTAAGGTAAGCTAGGCCCGTTTTGTAATTGCTTTTCAACGAAATACGGTACCCTTGAGCCAAGGAATAAAAACTGGAAGCCAATAATACAATTAGGAGTAAATTCTTTTTCATATTCTTTATACTGGTAAGTCCGCAAATGTATTTAATTTTCGGGTTTAAAGAATATTTTAAATACGTGTAAATACGTGTTTTACCATTTTTTAACATGAGTAGATGAACAAAGAAGTACTATTTTTGTATAGTGAAGAAAAATAAGAAAAGAATTGTATTAGAATCTTTGGTTATAACAGATTATGCAGCACAAGGAAAAGCCATTGCAAGGCATGAAGGTAAAGTAATATTTACAGAAGGTACTGTGCCAGGAGATGTTGTAGATGTAATGCTTACAAAAAATAAAAAAGACTGGGCAGAAGCAAGAGTAACAAATATGGTAAGGCCTTCGCCAGATAGAGTTGATCCCTTTTGTAGGCATTTTGGCGTATGCGGGGGTTGTAAATGGCAAATGTTGCCTTACGAAAAGCAATTAGCGTTTAAAGAACAAGAAGCTACTCAAAATCTTATTCGTATTGGCAAGGTTACAGGTGCACTTATGATGCCCATTATGGGAGCCGATGAGCAAAAATTTTATAGAAACAAATTAGAATTTACTTTTAGCAACAAAAGGTATTTAACCAGAGAAGAAATTGGGAATGAAGAAGAGATTCCACTTCAAAATTCTTTTGGCTATCATGCCCCAAGGGTTTTTGACAAAACCATAAATATTTTTGAATGCTTTTTGATGGATGATGTGAACAACCGTATTCGCAATGGTATGCGTATTATAGCCGAAGAAAACAATTTCAGTTTTTACGATATTAAAGAGCATACTGGTTGGCTGCGCAATTTGATTGTTCGCTATTGCACTACTGGTGAACTTATGGTAAATCTTTGTATAAATTATGAAGATGATGCAAATACTAAAATAGTGATGGATGCATTGCTTGCAAAAGTACCCGAAATTACTACATTACTCTATACCGTAAATCCAAAATGGAACGATACAATTTATGATTTAACACCACAGGTTTATTTTGGCAAAGGTTATGTAACGGAAAAGCTAGAGAATTTTGAGTTCATCATTAGCCCAAAATCTTTTTTTCAAACTAATACAAAACAAGCCGAAAAATTATACAGTATTGCAAGAGACTTTGCCCAACTTACAGGCGAAGAGATATTGTACGATTTATATTGCGGCACAGGAAGTATTGGTATTTTTATGAGCCCATTGGCTAAAAAAATTATTGGAGTAGAGCTAGTGGAAGATGCAATAGAAGATGCCAAGAAAAATGCAGCAAACAACAATATTAATCATGCTTCTTTTTTTGCTGGCGATGTAATAAAAATTTGTAACGATGATTTTTTTGCTACACACGGAAGACCAGATGTAATAGTTACAGATCCACCACGTGCAGGTATGCATGAAAAGCTAGTAATAAAATTATTAGAAATTGCTGCACCCGTAATTGTGTACGTAAGTTGTAATACGGCTACTATGGCAAGAGATATGCTATTGCTGAGCGAAAAATATAACGTAGAAAAAGTACAACCAGTAGATATGTTTCCACAAACGCATCATATTGAATGTGTGGCTAGGTTGGTGTTAATGAGTTGAATGTAGTTTAAGATTGTAGAAGAGGTTTAAGAGTTTAATAATAAAATAAAAAAATAGCGTATGTCATTTAATAGTTCGGGTAATTCATTTCAGAAGGATAACCCTGTTGTATTTGGCCTAATAGTGGCCAATGTGATAGTTTTTGCGGGGCAATTGTTGCTTAAGCAATTTAATTTTACCGAGTATGGTTCTTTGCACTACTACACTTCTCCAGAGTTTTATCCTCACCAGATAATTACTAATTTTTTCATGCATTCACCACAAATGTTTACGCATATTCTTTTCAATATGTTTTGTTTATACACTTTTGGTTCATGGTTAGAAAAAACTTGGGGTTCAAAAAGGTTTTTTAGTTTTTATATGAACAAA
>JANMFB010000309.1:0-7946 GCA_031377605.1 Ferruginibacter sp. | reverse complement strand
CAAATAGATATTTTGGTCTTCAATATTTTTTAAATTTCCGTGTACGGTAAAAATTCCTTTTTCTACTTTGTTGTTGCAGCTAACAATACTAGCGAGCATCAATAATCCTACAAGTGTTTTTTTCATTTTTTAAATGTTATTCGTTGATAGTTATTGGTTAAATGTTATTAGTTGTAACTTAATTTTTTGTTATTTGTTTTACTAGTATTTTATTTAATAATCTTAAAAATTATTAAATATAAAATTATCCATTAGAAAGCGCTTCCTCCAATAAAACTGTCACCTTTCCCATGTCAGCTTTCCCCCCACTTAGTTTTTTCACTTGGCCTGCAAACAATCCTATCAAACCCTTTTTGCCAGCCTTGTATTCTTTCACTTTATCAGGCATACTAGCAATTGTTTTTTCTATCCATTCTTGTAAGGCTTCTTCATTGTTTTCTTGCAATAAATTCATAGATACAGCAAGACTTTCGGGAGTTGATGAGTTTTCATATATCATCGCTTGCATCAATTTTGTAGAAGCTACATTGAAATGAATTTTTCCGCTGTTTGTGAAGTCTATCAATGCTGCTAATGCTTCAATGGATAAAGGAAATTCGAGTATAGATACATTATTTTCAGTACAATAGTTTCTTACCGGGCCAATGATCCAATTGGCAGTTGCTTTATAGTTTTGTGTAGCAATAGATAAGGTTTCAAAATAATTTGCATCATCTCTTTCTGTGCAAATTGCAGCAGCATCATAAGCCGATAAATTATATTTAGTTACAAATTTTGCTTCCAATACTTTTGGCAAAACTGGCATTTCATTTTTTATTGCTGCTATATATGCATGACTTATTTGAATGGGCGTTAAATCTGGTTCGGGAAAATATCTGTAATCATCTGCTTCCTCTTTACTTCTTAATGAAAAAGTAGTATTGTTATCTGCATTGTAACTGCGAGTTTCTTGTATTACTTTTTCTCCGGATTCTACAATTGCAATAAGCCTATCTACTTCTAGCTCGATAGCTTTTTTTACATTGCGAATGCTATTTAAGTTTTTTACTTCTACCCTTGTTCCTAGTTTTGTTTCACCCTTTAAGCGTACAGAAATATTTGCATCGCAGCGCATACTGCCTTCTTCCATATTGCCATCGCATACATCTAACCAACGTACCAATTTTCTCATTTCTGTAAGGTAATTGTAGGCTTCTTCTGCTGAGTTTATACAAGGCTCGGTCACAATTTCCAATAAAGGAGTTCCTGCTCTGTTTAAGTCTACGGCAGTATAATTTTCATACAATTCATGCATACTTTTGCCAGCATCTTCCTCCATGTGAATGCGATTTAGTATAACATCTTTCTTCCCATCTTCACTGTTTATGGTTAAATAACCTCCATTACAAATTGGATCTGTATGTTGACTTGTTTGATATCCTTTAGGTAAATCTGGATAGAAATAATTTTTGCGTGCAAAATAATTGTGAGCTGCAATATTGCAATTTAATGCAATGCCCAATTTTACGGCAAGTGCAACTACCTCTTTGTTAAGCACTGGTAATGTGCCGGGGTGAGCAAGCGAAATAGCACTTACGTGTGTATTTGCATCTGCACCAAAAGTTGTGCTATCTCCGCAAAATAGTTTTGTTTTAGTTAGCAGTTGTGCATGCACTTCTAACCCTATAACTATTTGGTATTTTTCTTTATTCATGTTGTGCAAAAATACTAGTATTTATGGTTCCATTTAAAGGTTAATAACTATTTCGGAATTTGCAATTTTAATCAGCATTACTAAAAAACCGCTACAATTTTTTGCAGCGGTTTATTTTCATTATAAATCAAATTATAAAACCAAAATTATAGATTAGCAGTTTTTAGTTTCTTTGGTATTTTAACGTTGATATTTATTTCTGTACCGTTTCTTTTCACTTTCATGCTATAAGTTGCTTTATCTTTATTTTCGTTTAAAGCCTCCCTTGCTTCATCGGTGTTGTTAATTTTTTTATCACCAATTCCAACGATGATATCATCCTTTAAAAGGCCGGCTGTAGCACCACTCGATGTTTTTTCTACATCTAAAATCTTTACACCGTTTGCGTCTTCTGTGTCTTGTATTTTTATACCTAAACGGGGACGACTATTATAACCAAAACCTTCAAACTGCATACCATCCATACTTCCTTCCATATTTAAATCTTCCATACGTGGCATAGAAAAAGATCTAGCGTTGCCATTTGGCATATTGTATTTAAAAACACGCATATTTTCCTTTTGTTCTTTATTTACCGCTAGTGTGGCAGTAACATCTTGCTTTTTGCCATCTCTTAAAAAATATACTTTTACTTTGTCCCCTGCTTTTTTTGTACCAACATAGGCTCCAAGTTCCATGGGATTGGTTGTTTTTTCATTATCTACTTTGTAAATTATATCATCTATTTGTAAACCAGCGTTAGCGGCTGGGCTTCCCTTCATAACTTTTTTTATAATTGCTCCGTCTTTGTTATCATCATTGGTCATTACGCCTAAATACACTTTGCTTTTATTTGAAAACCTTTGAGTGAAATTGTTGTCATCATTACCAAAACTTTTTTCAATATCAATATTTGATAAATCGCCCAATCCCAATCCTTTCAAGTTATCATTACCCAACATCATCGTAATTTTATCTCCATCCCTAATAATCATTTTTCGATTCATGATTTTTACACCATCTTCTTTAAACTCTGCCAATGGCTTTCCATTTATTGTAACATTATCACCATTTATCTCCACGGTCACTTTGGTATCTTTTTCTCCATTTTTACGGATTATAATTTCTTGTGACTCTTTGGGTTCTTTATTTTCTTTGGTTTCCTGTGCAAATGCTTTCATGAAGCCTACAGTACTGAAAACAGAAAAGATAACACCTAGCATAATATTTTTCATATCGTTAATTTTAAGTACGAAATATTTTGTACTTGGCAAATGTAGGAGAAATTTTATTATTACGAAATATTTCGCAGATATATTTTCAAAAATTATTGTTAAAGGATTTTTCTAACAAAAACAGAGAAGAATTCTAAGGGTAGGGATAAGAATAATATACAAAAGTATAACGGCTCCTAACCTAATTACCATATTCACTCAAAAACTTTATCCGCATAATTTTTAACTGTTCCATAGAGAAATCTCCTTCTGCTAATTCAGATTGGGCTACACTAAGGTCAGATGTCTCGCAGCTTTTAAAGTAATCCATAATTTCTTCTTGCTCATATTCATCTACCATTTCATCTATAGCATAGCTTAAGTTTAATTTTGTACCGCTAGCTACAATTGTTTCCATTTCTTCTAGTAATTCCTCTATTTTTAGTCCTTTGGTTTTAGCAATGGTTTCTAAATTCATCTTTTTATCTACATTTTGTATGATAAAAATCTTGTTGTTATTTTTATTAACCACACTTTTCATCACAAAATCATCTGGACGTATAATATCATTTTCCTCTACAAATTTTGTAATAGCATCTAAAAATGGTTTACCATATCGCAGTGATTTGCCTTTGCTCACGCCGCTTATTTTTTCCAACTCTTCCATGCTCGTAGGATACATGGTAGCCATATCTATTAACGAACTCTCTAAGAAAATTACAAAGGGCGGAAGATTCTTTTCTTTGGCTACTTTTTTCCTTATCTCTTTTAAAATCTGAATTAATTTCTCATTGGCTACTTCTTCTATTTCGCCAGCTTGCGGTGCCCCATCTTCATCATCTGCATTGGCATCTTCAAATAAATTATTTAAAATTATTTTAAACGAAGTAGGCTTTTTCATAAATGCTCTACCTGCTTTTGTGATTTTTAAAACACCATATTCTACAATGTCTTTTTCTAAAATACCCTGCAACAACATTTGCCTGATAAGGCTATTCCAAAAATGTAATTCTTTATCATTACCACAAGCAAAAGCATCTAATTCTTCATGCCTATACATTTTTACAGCAGGAGTTGCTTTTCCTGTAATGATCAAGTTTACGTATTCAATGGCAAATTGCTCACCCAATGCATCTACTGTTTTTAACACATTTAATGCTTCATCCTTTGCCTCTATTTTTTCTTTGGGATGAAGACAGTTATCGCAATGGCCACAACTTTCTGCATCATCATAATGCTCTCCAAAATAATACAATAATGTTTTGCGCCTACATACACTGCTCTCTGCATATGCAACCGTTTCGTTTATTAATTGTGCACCAATTTCTCTTTCACTTAGTATTTTATCTCGCATTAAATGCTCAAGCTTGCTCACATCTTTATGAGAATAATACAATACACATTTTCCCTCAAGTCCATCTCTACCTGCTCTACCTGTTTCTTGGTAATAATTTTCAATAGATTTTGGGATATTATAATGTATTACAAAACGTACATCTGGCTTATCTATACCCATTCCAAAAGCAATGGTGGCAACAATTACGTTTACATCTTCATTTAAAAACTGGTCTTGTCTATGTGCTCTTAATTTGGAGTCGAAGCCGGCATGGTATGGCACAGCCGAAATGCCATTGGCATTGAGCATTGCTGCTAATTCTTCCGTCGTTTTTCTATTGAGTGTATAAATAATTCCACTCTTGCCTTTGTGTGATTGTATAAAACGTACAATGCTTTTATTTGTTTGTTCCAAATTTACCTTTGGTAAAACTTCATAATACAAATTATCTCTATTAAAAGAAGAAATAAAAATATTGGGATCTCTTAAGCCAAGATTTTTTGCGATATCACTCTGTACTTTTGGAGTAGCAGTTGCAGTAAGCGCAATGATTGGTACATTTGGATTAATTAATTCGGTCATCTCTTTTAAACGCCTATACTCAGGTCTAAAATCGTGACCCCATTCTGAAATACAATGAGCCTCATCTACTGCAAAAAATGAAATATTTAGTGTTTTAAAAAAATCTACATTCTCTTCCTTGGTCATTGTTTCTGGCGCTACGTACAACATTTTTGTACGACCACTCGTAAGGTCATCTTTTACTACTTTTACTTGCCCTTTGTTTAAAGTACTGTTCAAAAAATGTGCTACATGATCTTCGCTGCTAAAACCTCTCATTAAATCTACTTGGTTTTTCATCAATGCGATAAGTGGAGAAACAATAATGGCAACTCCATTGCTCATCATGGCGGGTAATTGATAACACAAGCTTTTACCGCCACCAGTTGGCATTATTACAAATGTATCTTTTCCCGATAGCAAACTTTTTATGATATCTTCTTGTGGAAATTTAAATGTATCAAACCCGAAATATGTTTCTAGATTTTTTTTCAATACTGCTGATGTAATTCCAATAGTTTCTTTGGCAGTTGAAGGTTTTTTTGTTTTTACTGTGGGCATAATCTTACAATAACTTTTATACTTATTTGTCTAATCAAATCAGAGCAGTTTTTAAAAGTTAGCGAAGATACTTAATGGCATCTTGAAAAAAAGTTAAAAACTACCAAAAAAGCTTGGCTTAATGAGTATATTATAATTGTTTAAGATAATAAATTTTTGGCAATATTTCTCATTTAAATATATTTTTATGCTATTTGTGGGTAAGATTACTTTCATATGAGTATTTAAAATAGATTTGTAAACGGTGAATATAATAAACGAACAAAAAATAATGGATAGTGCTAAAAGTACTATTGCATTACAATCAAAATCAATTGATCATTTAGCCTCTTTGCTAGATGATGATTTATTGCTTGCTGTAAAAGCAATTGCGGCATCAAAAGGGAGATTGGTTGTTAGTGGTATTGGCAAAAGTGCTATTGTGGCTCAAAAGATTGTAGCTACGATGAATAGCACAGGTACACCTTCCTTGTTTATGCATGCAGCAGATGCCATTCATGGCGATTTGGGTATGGTACAATCAGATGATGTAGTAATGATCATTAGCAAAAGTGGAGATAGTGCAGAAATTAAAGTGTTGGCTCAACTTATAAAGAACTTCGGAAATACCCTCATTGGAATCGTTGGCAATCCACAATCTTATCTTGCTTTGCAATGTGATATTAAGCTCAATACATATGTAGAGAAAGAAGCTTGCCCCAATAATCTGGCACCTACCACAAGTACTACAGCACAAATGGTAATGGGAGATGTACTTGCGATATGCTTAATGGAATCTAAAGCTTTTTCAACTGGTGATTTCGCGAAATACCATCCTGGAGGTGCTTTAGGCAAAAAAATGTATTTAAGGGTTGGCGAATTGATTTCTCAACATGAGAAGCCAGAAATATTTTTGAATGATAATGTAAAGCTTGCCATTATTGAAATCACAAAAAAGAGGCTAGGAGCCGCAGTAGTACTAAACGATGATAAAACGATAGCAGGAATTATTACCGATGGAGATGTAAGAAGGATGTTTGAAAAATATGACAGCTTTCAACATATATTGGCAAAAGATATAATGACAACTGCACCCAAAATGATTGAAGCAGAGGCATTGGCTGTAGAAGCAATGAATGAGATGAAAGCATATAATATTAGCCAATTAATTGTAACAGAAAATGGGCAATATGCAGGTATCTTGCATGTGCATGATATGATTAGAGAAGGGATAATTTAACCAAAATTACTAGAGAGATATGAATAAAAATAATTACGTGGCTATTATGGCAGGTGGCATTGGTAGTAGATTTTGGCCTATGAGCAGAACAGAAATGCCAAAACAGTTTTTAGATATTTTAAACATTGGTCGCACACTTATACAAGCTACTTATGATCGTTTTGCAAAATTTATACCTGCAGAAAATATATATATTGTAACAGCAGAACAGTACAAGGATATTGTAATAAAGCAACTACCCGAGCTACTCGTAGAAAATATTTTGTGTGAGCCTAGCAGGAAAAATACTGCACCTTGCATAGCTTTTATTTCTTACAAATTGCATCAATTAAATCCCAATGCGAATTTGATATGTGCACCGGCCGATCATTTGATAACGGAAACTGATTCATTTATTGAGGTATGTAAAAAGGCTTTACATTTTACTGCACACATAAAAGCACTTATTACATTAGGCATACAACCAACTAATCCTAATACGGGGTATGGTTATATACAATATGAATCTATGCCAGTGAGTGAAAATGTTTTTAAAGTAAAATTGTTTACCGAAAAACCGGACTTGGAACTTGCTAAAACATTTGTAGCAAGTGGAGATTTTTTGTGGAACGCTGGTATTTTTTTGTGGCAAGTTAAAAATATCATCGGAGCATTTGAAAAAAATGCACCAGAGTTGCACGAGGTGTTTGATGCAGAAAAGGAAAAGTTTAATACAACAGCAGAAAAGGAAATGATAGAGCGAATTTATCCTCAATGTGTAAGCATCTCTATAGATTATGCAGTAATGGAAAAGGCAGATAATGTATATGTAATACCTGCATCCTTTGGCTGGAGCGATTTAGGAACTTGGGCTAGTGCTTATGAAACTTTTGATAGAGACTACCTAGAAAATGCTGTAGGTGGCAGCGATGTAATGATAATAGACGCCACTAAAAATATGGTACAAGTGCCGCACAATAAATTGGTAGTGATACAAGGTCTCGATGATTTTATTGTAGTAGATACAGCAGATGTATTACTCATTTGCAAAAAAGACAAAGAGCAAGAAATAAAAAATTATGTGGCGGAAGTGAAGCGGAATAAGGGGGATAAATATATTTAGGAATAAACATACATCCGTGATTAAATTTAATGCAAATGAAAGAATATTATCAAGGATAATCTCAGGCCTGTTTCTAAAAATAATACTTCTTATGAAACCAAAGTTCCAGTCTTATTTCCTACTATTACACTCATTAAATTTCCAGGCTTGTTCATGTCAAAAACAAGGATTGGTAAGTTGTTTTCCATACACAAAGTAAAAGCCGTCATATCCATAATTTTTAAATTTTTGGATATACATTCTGCAAATGATATGTTGCCAAATTTTGTAGCGGTTGGATC
>JANMFB010000286.1:0-4939 GCA_031377605.1 Ferruginibacter sp. | reverse complement strand
GCAAAAGCCAAAAAAACTAGTGACTACAAAAACACCTGCTAGAATAAATAATATTATAGCTGGTGTTCCAGTAATGAAGTTTCTATACCATAAAACTCCAAATACAACTGCGATGATCATTCGAATGATTCGGTCTGCATATCCCATATTTGTTTTCATAATACGCTATTTTAAAGTTAAATTTTCTAATTTATTAAAGTCCTATTAAAACTTTATTCATAATTTTTTAAGGATGTGTTATAAAGGTATAACGGTTTACTGTTTTCAACATTTTTTCTGCATTACTTTGTTCAAAAAATTGCGACAATTTACCTCTGCCATATGCACCTAATGTTACTAAGGTTTTAGGATTTTTTATAAGATATGCAGTGATTTCAAAAGCAGGATCGCCCGATAATAATTTAATTTCATAATTACCATAATGCAAACTAAGATAATCTTCAAGCATAGCTTTATCTTTTACTTCAAATGATTCCTTTTCATCTACAAATAATACAGTTACTTTTTTATCAGCTATATTTTGAAAGAGTTTTGTAAATTCTTTTATGGCAAACATAGAAGAATAGCTTCCATTGTAAGAGAAAACAATTTCATCTATGTCGAATATTATAGGAGGCACCACGAGTACCGGGCATTGGGCTTCTCGTAAAACATCTTTCACAAACTTTGGAGGATTAGAATCTATGATTTCATTAAAAGTAATGTCGTTGTTAATCAGGAGCAAATCAGCAAAACGAGATTCTTTCATTACATCATCCAGTTGCATCCCTTCCTTTTCTAGCAGGGTTGCATGGATATTTTTATCTCTACATATCTTATAAAACAACTCAACCTTTTCTTCAATTTTTTTTCTACGATCATCTATATTTTTCCAATTGAGTTCTGCATAATAAGGAAAGACATCTTGTGGCATTCCCCCTGCAAACGGTAACATCTCTCCTACTACATCTTCCAAAAAAATAAATGTAAGCTTTCCGTTTATTTTTTTAGCAATTTCCTGAAATCGCATAAACTGTTCTTCAGAGAAATTCATTGCATCTATTACAGCGATAAGTTTTTGCATAACTAAAAATATTTATTTTATCAATTTAAATTTAATTTTCAAGTAGTGAATTAGCGACTCATTGCTAATTATATTATTGAGCCTTTAATAAACATATTATTTATGGTGTGCAATAAAAACAGGAATACGGTGTGCTTTTAGTATTTCAGTTACAAAACTTTTATGAAACGTTTGTGCAAACGAAGATTTACCATAAGATCCGGTAATTAAAATGCTCGCCGGCCTTTCGCTCATCCAAGTTTCAAAATATTTTGTAGGATCAATATCTAATTTTGTAATTGTTAAATTACTAAAATGCCTTGCTGTTAATTCTTCCATATTTACTTGCTCTGGTAATGTGTCATCATTAGAAATTTTAGCGTACACAAGTGTTGTATCTTTACTTGTAAATTCGGGGAATAGATAAGCAAACTGTTTAATGGCAAATACAGATGCTACCTCCCCATCGTAAGCAAGAATATTCTGCTTTGGAAAAATAAAGTCATTTGGTACCACAATAACTGGGCATTCAGCTTCTTTTAATGCTCCTTTTAACTGATTATTCAAATCATCCGATAATAAATTAGAATAAAAATCTTCGCTGGACAACAAAAGTAAATCTGCAAACTGTGTTTCATTTTTAAGCATCGGTAACCCAAAATTCGAGCTTGCTTCATGTACTCTAAATTCAATACCATTGTGTTTGCATTTATCTTCAAATGCTGTTATGTTTTTAGAATTATCATTATCACCATATAAATCTGGAGAAGGTATTAGCATTACGCCACTCAAGGTATCTCCTATAGTCCAAAGGTTTGCGTAATCAATTTCTGGTAAAAATAATCCCACAAGTAATATCTTTTTCTCTTCGTTTAAAGCAGCAGCAAATTCAAATGCGGCTTTAGGGAAATGATATCCATCAAAAGCGAGTAATATCTTTTTCATAATTATAATTTTCACAAACATAAACACGATTATTAAATATCTGAATGACCTTTATCAAACTATAAACTGACATGAATCATCTTTAAACACTAGGGAATAAGTAATATTTGTAGAAATATTAATAATGAATATTCTCTTTTATAGTTGTAAAAAATTTGAACTCCACTATTTGTCTGCGGCAAATACGAATAAATATTGTATTGAATTGTCTTCGGATTCACTAAATCTACAAACAGTTCATATGGCAAAAGGATTTATTGCAATATCAATTTTTACTGGCGATGATGCATCAGCTGAAGTTATACAGGCATTATATGAAATTGGAGTACGTTATATTGCAACTAGGGCAGCAGGATTTGATAATATTGATATTGATAAAGCAAATGAACTAGGTATAAAAGTTGCCAATGTACCCGAATATTCTCCTCATGCTATTGCAGAATTTGCTGTAGGAATGATGATTAATTTGAGTAGGAAAATTACGATGGCTGATAAACAAGTTCACCAAAATAATTTTACACTAGATAATCTTGTTGGTTTTAATTTACACAACAAAAAAGTAGGAATTATTGGTACTGGAAGAATCGGTAGCATAACTGCCAAAATACTTCATGGCTTTGGATGTAGAATTTTTGCCTATGATGTAAAACACGATGCTGGCTTAGAATTAAAATACGGTGTTACTTATACAGATTTACAAACACTTTGTAGCACAGTAGATATTATAACAATACATACTCCTTTAAACGAAAAAACTAAATATCTTGTAAACAATGATCTTATAAAATCAATGAAAAAAGGCGTCATGATTATAAACACTGCCAGGGGACCAATTGTAAATACAAAACATATTATTACAAATCTGCAAACCGGACAAATTGGATTTTATGGAATGGATGTATATGAAAAAGAAAAAGGAATCTTCTTTTATGATTTAACGAATAAAGACATTAAAGACGAAACCTTAAAAGAATTACTGGCAATGCCTAATGTATTAGTAACTCCACATCAATCGTTTGCATCGGCAGAAGCTTTAAAAAATATTGCAGATACTACTATGGATAATTTTAATTGTTGGGATAAGGATGAGACATGTAAAAATGAATTACCTCATAGACTAAATGAAGTAAAGGAAATGAATTAGCATGGAATAAATAATTGAATTTTAGTAATTGCGTTTCTTTATTACGAAAATTATGTTAGCTGAAAGAAATACTTAAATAAGACTTTAAGTAAAAGAAATCGAAATATAATGTGCCCAAAAACCATGTAGAATTAAGATTGAATCGGGGAAATAGAAATTTAATTTTTTCACCCTTGTTGGTATTTTAATTTAAATAGCATACTCAAAATACCTGTGTCGCCATATTGGTATTCTAAATTTACAAAAAAGCTGTGAAGTTTTAGTTTAGTTTCGTGAAGCGCAGCCGTTGTTGGTATGCAGCGCAGGCTAAGTAGCCAAGCGTACCAACAACACATAGCACTGACTACAAAATAAATGCTATAAAACCTCACCCATCATAATGTGTAAGCATATTAAATTCATCGATACCTGTTGTATAAAACCTCGCAGATGAATAATAATAATCTTCGGGATTATTAGACAGCAGTGTTCTTACTGGATTAAAATATACATATTCTATTTTTTGAAAAAACACTTTTGACGAAAACAAGTCAACCGTAAGTGGATTTCTCTCCCATATTTGATAAAACCTATCTTTTGCATCTACTTTAAAATTTACACGAGTTGTTGGCACGCTTGGCTACTTAGCCTGCGCTGCATGCCAACAACAGCGGCGTAATTGTCATAAAACTATGTTGCAGTTTTAATTTTGTGGTAGGTGGTATTAGTTGCCATGCCTAATGAATATGATTACTCATTATTACAAAAGCATACAATTTTACTTTGTTTTCTTTTACACAAAAATGCAAACTTTCTACTATTATATTTTTGTATTTATCTTCTTCCAAAAAATGCTACCAATTAAGGATTGTAGCAGTATAAAACTGAGGCCATTCTGTGGGGTAATTCATTTTCATGAATATAAAAATATAAATTTTTTAAGGAAGGCTACACGAGTTGTTGGCACGCTTGGCTACTTAGCCTGCGCTACATGCCAACAACGGCGGCTTTGCGATTATCGAGCGGCGAAATAAGAAGCTTAATATATACACCAAAAGCGGCATGAATTTGCCTCACAGGTTGCCAACCCTCATTACCCTCGCCTCAAACCTGCGCTAGGGGTGGTGTGAACACTACCAATACATAACTTCACTGTAGAATTGTTTTTGCACAATTGTATCCTTATCTAAAATATAGGATTTATAATTCCACCCTTTCTTAAAAAGAATTTCATTAAGATTTACATGAACTACAATTTCATTTTTAACACTATCCCTAATTATATTACATATAGATGTATCTAAATACCCATTTATAGAAAATTTCAATTTTATTATATCCCATTTTATAGGAGTTGTTATAATAAAATTTGTATTTGTAATTTTTTCCTTCACACATTTAACGGTATGCACTGCATAAAAACTATCATTTACACTTGTAGTAATTTCAATGGCAGGTTTTATGTCGCTATTGTTTTCCATAATAACAGTTATTTTATTCGGCTTATTGTTACAGGAAGATAATATTATTATTAAACATAAAATAAATAAATAAGTTTTCATCTTTTTAGTTTGATATCATTAATGGTATCCTTTTTCGCCCTTGTTGGTATTTTAAATTTAAATAATATACTCCAAAATACTTGTGTCGCCATATTGGTATTCCAAATCTACAAAAACGCCGTGAATTTTTAGTTTAGTTTCGTGAAGCGCAGCCGTTGTTGTTAAGCAGCGCTGGCTAAGTAGCCAAGCGTACCAACAACACATAGCACTGACTACAAAATAAATGCTATAAAACCTCACCCATCATAATGTGTAAACATATTAAAT
>JANMFB010000246.1:0-6420 GCA_031377605.1 Ferruginibacter sp. | reverse complement strand
TTTTAATGTGTCTATTTTTTATACAATCCATCTAGCGGACTGTCAATATTTATCAGAAAATCTTTACGCACATCTAAGTACTGCTTCGTTGTTCTTATATCAAAGTGACCTAAGATTTCTTTTATAAATACAGCATCTATTCTTTTTTCTAATAAATGCGTAGCAAAACTGTGGCGCAAACTATGAAAGCTTAACGTTTTTATGATGCCTGCTTTTTTACGGGCATCGCTAAAGATTTTTCTACGGCTTCGCCTCCCTCAGTCACAGTTGTAACTAAGTTTTAATGATATAAAAATAAATTTAATGGAAAAAAGTTAAAATAAATATTTAATTATGAAATATTTTTATAAATGGTAGTACAATGATTATAAAGTTACTATGCTGTGAATAGAAAAAATATGCAATCCATCACCGCTATCATGAAAGCCCAATTGAAAAAAAAATGACCAAGGGATGCGCTGCTTAGGTGGAACTCGCCGCCACCGGCGGAAGTGAGAGCCGGGCAGCGGACAAATGATGCCAAGCGATACGTTGGGCGTAAGCAATCCGCAGACCATCAAAACTTAACCAATAACAACACCTTCACCAAATATTTGTAAATTTACAGAATGAAACCAAGGTTATATTTTGACACTTCTGTTTTTGGTGGTGTTTACGATGAAGAGTTTGAAGAAATTTCAACTTTGCTTTTTGAAAAAGTAAAGTTGGGACAAATTACTTGTGTTTATTCAGACTTATCAGAAACCGAACTTTAAAATGCACCTCAAAGGGTTAGAGAATATTTTGCAGACCTACCAAAAGAGCATCTGCAGTTTGTTGAAGTGACAGAAGAAGCCTACGAGCTTGCACAAAAATATTTAGATGAAAAAGTTGTTGGTCCGACAAGTGCGGACGATTGCAGACACATTGCAACAGCAACAATATACAAAGTAGACTTTTTAGTGAGTTGGAACTTTAAGCATATTGTAAACGTTTTTAGAATTCGAGGCTACAATTCAATAAATTTACGGTGTGGCTTTTCTCAACTTGACATTCGTTCACCAAAAGAAATTGTATATAATGAAGACGACAAATAAAAAAGAAAAAACTTTTGACACAGTAAAAGTTTTTAGAGAAATCAAAGAAAAGATTGCAAAGGACACTGAAAAAAAGACTTTTGCAGAATTCAAAGAATACTTGAACAAAAACAAGTTACAGACCGCCAAATAAACTTTGCCTACGCCCAACATGGGGTTGCAATAGTTGGGCTTGACGTTGTAGCAATCAGCAGCAGTGCATATCCCAGCTTTGGTTCGGGCAGGGCAAGCAACATTGGGCATTAGTTCTTAACATCATTTTTATACCTTTACCAAGCATCAGTTCCTGACAGACAGTTGGTCAATTCCCAACCATCGCAAAGCCCTACCGAAGATAACAGCCCCCAAAATATAATATCTTCTTTGTATTTGTGATAGTACAATTGCATTGGCCTAAACGACTACTAAAGAGATGTTATACTGAAAGTTTATTGAATTATTTATGGATACAATTGGTAAAATCTACACCAACTGATACCCGCCATTTTCTTCAAAAACTTTCTCTTGGTATAGGCCTAGTTTTTCTATTACGGGTAAATCATTAAAGGAAAATAAACACGCCTCTTCTGTATCAGATAAATTTACATGCTCGTGCCATGCCCAAGAGGGTATGCAAAAAATATCTCTTTCTTTCCAATCGAAGCGCTTGCCATTTATGATAGAGTAACCTTTGCCTTTGGCGCATTGGTACACAAATGAGCCAGTATGTTTGTGTGCTTGCGTATGCTCGCTTGCTTGCAACATTTGCATTGATGCGCCCATGGTTTGCATTACATGCCCGCCAGTGAGTGGGTTGCTGTAATGCATAATGATGCCATCGTAAGGATTGGGGGCATTTACTTTTGCTGCTTCTAATAAGGAAGGGTACACTTTTTTCCAAGAATATTTAAAGAGTGGCGAGTAGGGTTTGTTCCACACAAAATCTGCAGGTATAAGGCCTACGCCATCAAAACTCATGGGTGAATAATTTACCGGTTTTACAATGGGTTGCTTGCCATTAAATACGGCATAGTCATTTGCCTCTAATGCATTTACGAGTGGTATATCTAAGCCATCTTGCCAGATGCATGTTTTGCCATCTGCCTCCACACCATGCTCGTGCCAAGTGGAGTTTGGGGTTATTACAAAATCGTTTATTTCGAACGTTATTTTATTCCCATCTACTACAGTGTATCCTTTTTCGCCTTCCATTATAAAACGCAATGCCGATGCTTTGTGCTTGTGTGCAGATGTGCTTTCGCCGGGGCTTGTTACTTGTATGCCTGTGTACAACCAACCTACTGCAGCGCTCACATCTTTTCGTTTATCGTTTACCAAATAAACCACACGCCTGCCTGCTTGCTCAGGTGTAACTAGCTCCGATGATTTTAAAACCAAAGCTCGTAGATCATCATATTTCCAAAGCATGGGAACAGAAGAGGAGCGTGGCTCCCAAGGTTCTATATCATTGGCTACAGTCCACAATGCGCCTGCACCTAGGGTTGCAAGCTCTTTG
This sequence comes from Ferruginibacter sp., assembly GCA_031377605.1. GTDB lineage: Bacteria > Bacteroidota > Bacteroidia > Chitinophagales > Chitinophagaceae > Ferruginibacter. Next base: position 3,849 of record JANMFB010000246.1, on the reverse strand, counting down.
TAATAGGCTTCTAGCTCTGGCGTGTTGGTTACTCTTGCACGGCCTATTTGGTCGTCGGAATGATTTTCGTTCATGTGATTTATTTTTTTTGGTTACCAGCATTTGTTTTTTATGGCATCTGCATTGGCGTCGCACCCTTCATCATTTTATTTTTTGGCATCTTTACTTATGTTTTATTATGGAAACTTTTCGCAATTTAAAAGTTCAAAATAATTCAATAAAAACACTTTTTATCAAGAGCACTTTCCAATAATTTTCAGATCATTTTCCTTTATTAAATTCTGCTTGGTTATCTATAAAAGTTATTCGTTTTGTAGGTGCAGTATTTACCCTTAAGTCAAAAATATCGAACCTATTGTAATGCCCAAGTATGTCGTGCATTTGTTTTGGTTGAATACATTTTTCTAAATCTATATCTGCATATACAATCCCTTCTTCATCTATCAATGGATTGCCTATTACTGCGCCATTTGGTCCTATAATGCCGGAGAATGCGGAACTTTTTCGAGTAAGCAGTTCTTCTACATTTGGTACATCGGCTTTTAGTGCATCCATTATTTGTTGCGAAATAGTGGAGCAAGAAACAATGGTAAATAATTTTCCTTCAAAAGAATGTGCGGCTGCTCTTATTTTGATGGCTTCTGCCATGTCATAATCTGGCGGTGCTACTGGCAATGAAATATAATTGGCTATATGTATGAGCTCGCCTTGTGCAAGCAACGTAAAACGTGCAAGGGTATTGGTGTTTTCGCCACAGGCTAATGTGCCTATTGGTCCAATGTCTGTCTTATAAACTTTTAAGGAAGCGCCATCGCCGCTTGTCCACGTGAGTTTTTCTGCCCAAGTGGGAACTAGTTTTCTATGCTTGCCTATTAATGCTCCTTTGTTGTTTATGATTAAATTTGTGTTATAAATTTCTCCATAACTTTCTCCTCGTTCGTTTATACCAATTACTACATGGCAGTTGTTTTCTGCTGCAGCTTTAAACAATGGTTGCAAAACTGCATCCTCTACCGCTACAGCAGATTTGTACAAAGCTTCGTACCATTTGCTGCCTTGTATGGGTGTCATTATCCAATTCCAATATGGATAACCGGCTACAAAAACTTCGGGGAAAGCTACAAGGCTAGCACCATGGGATGTGGCTTCTTTTATAAATGAAATAGCTTTGCCAATCGTTTTTTCTGCATCTAAAAAAACTGGCGATGTTTGTACAGCGGCGGCTTTAAATTTTGGAAATTCCATAGGTTTAAAGTTACAGATTAGGAATTAAATAATCAGTAATTTTTGCTTTCATTTCAGCTGTAAATGGCGCAGATTTTATAGTTGCTCTATCGTTTTCTATAATCACATTTACAAGTGTAACTTCTCCTTGCAAACAAATTTCTTTTGCTTCATTCTCAAAAATAAAATTACAAACCATAGAGGAGTTATTTATTTGATGTACCCAAAGTTTTTTGCTGAGTACTTCGCCAAGGCGTGCAGGTTTTTTAAATTGTACTTTTAAATCTACTGTGGGTATGCCATGCGTTTGGTGCAGTGTGGCAAAGGGTACATCTAGCGCTTCTTCAAACCAGTCTTCTACAAGGCTATTAAGCATTTCTAAAAACCGAGGGTAGAAAACAATGCCTGCAAAATCTATATGAAGAAAACGAATTTTTTCTTGTTTTATAAAGTAGTTGTTCATAGGTGTAATTTAGTAAAAGAATTGAATTAATGCCTTTGGCATTTTTGTAGCCACGAATAAAACGAATTAACACAAATTGTTTTTTAATTATTTGTTGTTATGCTTAGAAAAGGAAAGCACTATATTTTTATTTGTGTAAATTGGTGTTATTCGTGGCAAATAACTTTGGCGAAGCCAAAAACACTTTTATTTTGCAAAACTTTACCTTATTTACCTTTCAATTTAAATCGCTGTATTTTACCAGTCTCTGTTTTTGGTAAGCTATCTGTAAAAAAAATTAGTCTTGGATATTTGTATGGTGCAGCTACCTCTTTAAACCAATGCTGTATTTGTTTTTTCATTTCATCTGAGGCGTGCTGTTTTTCTTTTAAAACGATGTGGGCACAAACGAGCATACCTCGTTGTTCATCTGGTACAGCAACTACTGCACATTCTAGCACGTGTTCGTTTGTTAAAAGTACACTTTCCACTTCTATGGCGGCAATGTTATATCCTGAAGAAATTATCATATCATCGCCACGAGCTACGAACCAAAAATATCCTTGTTCGTCTTTTTTAAAAATGTCTCCAGTAATATTCCATCCGTTTTGTACATACTCCTTTTGCTTATCTATTCTACTTAAATATTTACAACCTGTTATTCCCCTTACTGCAAGTTTACCCGGTTCATTTATGGCTGCTTCGTTTCCACTATTGTCTATTATTTTTGCTTCGTAACCAGTTATGGGTAAGCCCGTAGCGCCGGGTTTCATATTGTCTTCGTTAGATGAAATAAAAATATGTAACATTTCGGTTGCACCAATTCCATCAATAATTTTTAATCTGGTTGCATTGTACCAATCTTCCCAAACCTTTGTTGGAAGGGTTTCTCCTGCCGAAATGCATTTGCGTAAGCTAGTTATATCAAATTCATTTACTTTGGTTGTAATGATGCGCCATGCAGTGGGCGCAGTAAAACAAATGGTTATTTTATAGTCTTGAATAGCTTGCAATAGTAAATCGGGGCTTGGTTTTTCTATTAAAAAGCTAGAGGCGCCCACATACAAAGGAAACAAAACCAAACCACCCAAACCAAATGTAAAACCGAGTGGTGGGCTGCCTACAAAAATATCATTCGCTGTAGGTTGTAAAGCATACTGCGGAAAAGCTTCGCAAATATTTAATACATCTCTGTGGAAATGAGCCGTCATTTTTGGTAAGCCTGTAGTGCCAGATGTAAATCCAATCAATGCAACGCTATCTGCTTTGGAATGATAGTTGGAAAAGGTTTTTGGCTTATGCTTCATCAATGTTTCCAAATTTGCATTTCTATAAAAACATATTTGCTTTAAGAAATCCGAGTTTACTAAATTCATTTCCTCTGCTAAATCGATATCGCAAAATGCGTGAGAAATTTCTGCACATTCAATGATGGTAGTTAATTCTTTGCTGCGAAGCAAAGGCATGGTAGCTACAACAATGCCGCCCGCTTTAAGTATAGCAAACCAACAAGCAACCATCATAGGATTGTTTGCAGAGCGCAGCAGCACTCGGTTTCCTGATTGTAATCCTAAGTCTTCTACCAACACATGCGCAATCTGATTTGCCTTATCAAACAGATCTTGATAGGTCCATGTTTCGGTAAATGTTCTAATACAAATGTTGTTTCCATTTCCGTCTTCAATATGCTTGTCTAGAAGTTGCTCTACACAATTGAGCATTGCTGGTTTGTAAAACTGTGGTAAATCCAAAAACAAGTAGTGCGGCTGAAGATCTAGGCCGGGTAAATTTTCTTGCGCAAAATTGTCTTTGAAATGTTTCATTTTTAGTAATTTTTCTTATTACTCTTCGGTTTTAATGCTTTTTTCATTCCTTCCACTTGTTTACGTTCACTTGCTTTTAAAGGATACAAATGGCTATTGCCATTTGTATATTGGTTGGGAATATCTGTAGGTTCAAATTGCTCATAGGCTTGCGCATTTCTTACAAAATTTGCATCGGCCAAAAGTGGTCTTCCCAAAGCAACTAAATCTGCACGCCCGTTTAAAATAATCGTATTTATTTGATCAATATCTTGAATGTAACCAGTGGTAATGGTGGCAACTTGAATGGTATTTCTAATGGAATCAGCAAAGGGAGTCTGCCACATTCTGCCTGTTTGGGCTTGTTGGTTTGCTACAGTA
>JANMFB010000172.1:0-3432 GCA_031377605.1 Ferruginibacter sp. | reverse complement strand
TTTTACAGATACAGACATACCCGCAGCCATAGGATCGGCCTTTAATGCAGCTTCAATTTTAGCTTGCACATCAGCATCTTTTGGTTTACAACTAGTAAAACCTATTGCTAGCATAAGCAAAGCAATCATAGTGATTTTTGTAATTTTCATTTTTTAGCGTTTTTGATTAATAAATTGGATTACAAACATAGTTAATACATTTATTATTTCGTTGTATCACTTATATTTCTTTTTAAATTACTCAATTGGTTTATATTTAGTGCATTAGCACTATTAAATTATCATTATATTGTTATAAAGCTACTTTTTTTGATCGTTAAATCTTTAGGTTTAGTTTCATATCGTAATATTATTCTTATTAAAAATTATGTGCATATTGGTTGTATAAATATTTAAGAAATGCACTTTTAGTTTTAATCAAATTCGTGTATGTTTGCCGCCTTACTTATAAATTAGATAATTGTGCGTTTAAAGAGTTTAGAAATTAAAGGGTTTAAGAGTTTTGCAGATAAAACTGTACTAAATTTTGACGAAGGAATTACAGGTGTAATCGGGCCAAATGGTTGTGGTAAAAGCAATATTATTGATAGTATTAGGTGGGTAATTGGGGAGCATAAAATAAGTAATCTCCGTAGTGAGAACCTAGAGAGTTTGGTTTTTAACGGCAGCAAAACCCGTAATGCAAGTGGATTGGCAGAAGTGAGTCTTACCTTTGAAAACACAAAGAATTTATTACCAACAGAATTTAACACCGTTACGGTTACTCGTAAATATTATAAAAGTGGCGAAAGTGAATACAGATTAAACGATGTTGCCTGTCGTTTAAAAGATATTCATAATTTATTTATGGATACTGGTGTAAGTACTGATAGTTATGCCATAATTGAGTTGGGCATGGTAGATGATATCATTAAGGACAAAGAAAATAGCCGTAGAAAAATGCTTGAGCAAGCGGCTGGCATTACCATTTACAAAACTAGAAAAAAAGAAGCCAAATTAAAGTTAGATGCTACAGAGCAAGATCTTGCTCGTATAGAAGATTTATTGTTTGAAATAAACAATCAACTTAAAAGCTTAGAAAACCAAGCAAAAAAAGCAGAGAAGTATTTTGAAATAAAGAAAGAGTACAAAGAAGTTTCTATCGAATTGGCTAAAGCTGCTTTAGAAGGTTTTAATATTACTTACAGAGATTTAAACCACCAACAACAAGAAGAAGTAGATAAACGAATAGAATTAGAAGCTGCTATTGCTGGTGAAGATGCAGCATTGGAAGCAGAAAAACTATCATTGATAGAAAAAGAAAAGGCCTTGCAACAAATGCAACATGCTTACAACGATATGTTGGATAAAGTACGTGGCAAGGAAAACGAAAAAAATCTGAGCACACAACGGTTACAGTATTTAAAAGAAACAAAAATCAGTTTAGATGAGTTTCTAAAAAAAGCATCGGGCCAGTTAAAAGGCTTAGAAGAAAGCATTGCATTTACAGGCGTACAAATTGTAGATGAGCAACAAAAGCTTACAGAGTTAGAAGATAAGTTGGAGATGCAAAAAGAAGCAGTGGAAGATAAGCGTGCCATTTTTGATGAAAAAAGAAGTAGTATAGATACACTCCGTAAAGAAAATCAAGCCATACAATACAATCGTTTTGATGCAGAAAAAAAAGTGGCCGTAGCAGATACGAGTATTCAAAATTTACAGCGCTCCATTGCACAACTTACCGAGGAGCAGGCGCAACGTAAAAGCCAATTAGCAAGTTTAGAAACTGAAAAGAAAGAAAAGGAAACAGACCTTGCCACCATAAAAGAGGCGCTGCAAAAAATGCAAGAGCAGCAAGATCGTACCAAAGAGCAAATTTTGCAAACCCAAAATATGATGGAGGGAATGCGTAATAATTTGGCAGATGAAACAAGAAAACTAGATGCTCGTACAAACGAATATGATTTGCTGAAAAGTTTGGTAGACTCAATGGAAGGTTACCCGGAGAGTGTGAAATTTTTGCACAACAATACTGGTTGGAACAAAGATGCACCCTTGCTTTCGGATCTAATTTTTGTAAAAGAAGAATACCGTGCAGCAGTAGAAAATGTGCTAGATCAATATTTAAATTTTTATGTTGTAAATAATTTGCAAGAAGGTTTGCAAGCCATTCATTTGTTAGATGACAATAAAAAAGGTAAGGCTAATTTCTTTATGCTTGATAAGTTTACGGATATAGCAGATTCTCCAAAACCTTCGGATACTTTAGCAGCATTGGATGTTATAGAAATAGATGCTAAGTATAATAACCTTGCCAAGCATTTATTAGGAAATGTATTTATTGCAGAAAATGAAGATGCTTTAGAAAATAGCAGCAGTGCAATTATCCTAGAAAAAACTGGTAAATATGTAAAAGGTAAATACTCTATTAAAGGTGGTAGCGTAGGTTTGTTTGAAGGAAAGAAAATAGGTAGAGCAAAAAATTTAGAAAAACTTACCGAAGAAATTACAGCCCAACAAGCAGTTGTAACCGCATTAAAAGGAGCTATTCAAGAGCGCCACAATGAGGTAATGAATTATAACGATCAGTTGCAAGAAGCTGCTATAAAACAAGCACAGCAAGATATTAACCAGCTTACCAACTTTGTTTTTTCTTTACAAAATAAAATAGAAAATTTAGTTTTTCAACAATCAAATGCAGCAACCAAAACGGCTGATATGGATAACCAATTGCAACAAAACCACGATGCAATTGCAGATACAAGAACAGCCTTAGATAAATTTAATACACAATTAGATGAACTTATAGATAAACTACAAACTGTAGAAGCAGCCTATGCTTCAGCTGAGCAAGAATATAATTTTGCAGGTGCAGCATACAATGAAAGCAATTTAAATTTTACCAAGCAGCAAAGTAAAATAGTTTCACTTACATCGGAGCTTGCTTTTAAAACAAACCAATTTGACGAATTAAAATTGCAGGTAGAAACAAGTACCATACAATTGAATGATTCCGATGAAGCCATCAACAACACATCGCAGGAGTTAAAGGAATTAGAGGAATTGGTAATTACCATGTTGCAAAACAAAGAAGTAGAGGAGAAGCATTTGAACGAGGCAGACCAAGCATATTATAATTTGCGTAATGCACTTACGGAGAAAGAAACAGCGCTAAGGCAAAAGCAAAAATCAAAAGAAATTATAGATACCCTTTTAAACGAAATAAAAGATAAACTAACCGATCTTAAATTGCAATTAAGTGGTATGAAGGAGCGCTTGAATGTAGAGTTCAAAGTAGATTTAGATACCATTATAGATGAGCCTCGTACAGGTACAGAAGCTGTAGAAGATTTAAAAGAGCGCAACGAACGTATGAGAAAGCGGTTAGAAAATATTGGCGAGGTAAACCCTACTGCCATAGAAGCCTACACCGAAATGAAGAAGCGCTACGAC
>JANMFB010000167.1:0-2121 GCA_031377605.1 Ferruginibacter sp. | reverse complement strand
AAATATAATAAGTGGCGTTTGAAGCAAGGCCAGTTACCGTAAAACTATTATTAGTGGCATATGAAACTACGGTGCCTCCTCCAAAAGCAGCTCCCGTGGAATATATTGTACCATCAATTGGGTTTGCCGAAAGTGAGTTACTTGTGCTACCTATTACTAAATATCTATTGGCAGAGGCAGATACAGTAAAGTTCCCTGATATACTATTATTCGTAACACTAATGTTTAAAGCTGATGGTGCACTAGACGGCTCAACACACGCAGCAAGGGCAAGGGTGGTTGTACTATTTGTATTTCCTGTTGGTGCAGGATTTACTATGGTTATGTAATTTGGACCACCTAAACAAGACTCATTGTTGTAAGCGAATACAAAATAATAATATTGTGTAGTTGGTGTTAGCCCATTGTCTGTAAAGGTAGTTGCAGAAGAATTTGCTACTACTATTCCTCCACCAAAGTTTTGCCCTATTGAATATGCAGTAGCGTCTGCAGGCGATGCTGATAAAGTGGCACTTGTGCTTCTTAAGACTATATAGCCTGATGGTGCAGGAGATACTGGTGTAAAACTCCCTGCGGTGCTAGTTGCTGTAGGAGTTAATGTAAGATTGGTAGGTTGGTCAGTTGGTTCATCGCATGGTGGTAATACAACACTTGAATAAATGGATACATCATCTATAGTCCATCTGCTGGAATTTGCTGTCGTAGGGTTAATATAAATCCAAGCGATAGTAATGCCTGCTGTATTAAAAGTTGATAGATCAATATTATCTGACAATGTCCAAACACCTTGTCCTGCTACATTTGAAGGAAAACCTCCTATTAAATTAGTCCAAGTAGCTAAGTTTGGGTTCGTGCCGGATGTATAGTTACTAGATATTTTTAATTGCAACGTGTTACCAGTAAAATCTCCTTTTGAATAAAATTTAAGTGTTGGAGCTGGTGCAGTAGATAGATCAAATACTGGAGAAATTAACCAATCTTCATTTAAAGGATTATTGTTAGCTGCAACAAATGCATTCATCTGAACAGCATTGTCAGGGGATGCTGCTCTGCCTGGTGTAACACAAGCCCAAGACTGTGTTCCTAATACACTAAATTGGCTCCAGCCTTCATTTAAAAAAGTAGTAGCACAATTTGTAAAACCATAATTGTTTCCAATAATACCTGCCGCCGGCACCGGAATGGTAGTAAAATTCCAAGTCGAATTTCCTGTTATGCCCGCAAAATTATTGAGCGCAATATCAGTGAAAGCACCGGCAGATATTTCTACATAATAATCTGTTGCATTTGATAATGGATTATTAGCAATTGTGGCTGTACTTCCTGTAACAGTAACCGCAGGAGTGATAACATCTATTATTTGAACTATAGAGTTATCAGATAATTTTTTTATAATGATATTTCCTGTGCCTTTTACAATAGGCTCATTAAATAATATTTGCAAATTAGTATTTGTAGAAACATTGGTAGCATTGTCTAATGGTGTAAGTGTAGTTACACTAGGTGGGGTAATATCGGCACCGCCTGTTGTTGTAATAGAAAAATCATCAATAGCTAATCCATCATCTGCCCCAGTAGCATTAAAGTCATTCCATTTAATCCAAAAAGTACTACCTGGAGAAATACTTAATCCTGTAATTGTAAAACTAACATTAGTTCTATTTGCTGTTACGTTTCCGTCTAAAGCTCCTGCTGTTCCTGTGGTTGTGGGTGCTGTAAAATTTAAATTTGTTTCTGCCGTGTAGGTGCCAGATGAAAGTGCAGTTGCGTTTGTGCTATATTGGAATTCTAATCTATCTGGTCTTGCTGTAGCACCGAGTCTCCACTGTTCACCTGCAAACGAAATGGCAATTGAGTTAATTGCTAGCCCTGTGTTATTTATGAAAGAAGCGCCTATAGTTGAAGTTACAGACCCAGATAATAAAGTTCCTATTGCTCTATCTGTAGCAATTGCTGATCCATAACTGTATGTGTTTCCGCTATTTGAGCCACCATTATCAGCAGTATAAGTAGTATTTGATCCAGAACCAGTTTCAAAGAAAGTCCAGCCTGCAGGTAAAGTGGTTATTGCATTTGTACCAGTGTTTGCAAGTGTATTAAAATCCTGAGTAAAGGCTGTAC
>JANMFB010000166.1:0-2292 GCA_031377605.1 Ferruginibacter sp. | reverse complement strand
ATATAATTAGTAATTAAGCTGTTGCAGTCTTATTATCAGATACTGCTAAAGCATAAATTACCAATCCAAAACCTATTTTATTGATGGCATCACCAATGTTGTAAACTATATCCATAGAAAGTCCTTCGAATACTCTCATACCGAATAAACCTCCTGCTGTACCAGCGATGTATCCTACAGGATAAATAGCCCAACCTACTAGTACAAACCATCCAAGTGTTCTTACTGCTTTGGCTACCGCAGGGCTAGAACTTGCTGCAAGTTTAGCTACATCACCAAACCATACAAGGTATACTATGTAGAAATAAGCTATACCGCTAATTAGACCCCAAATCCAACTTTGTGTTTCAGTGCCATAAATTGCTTCACCAATGTAACCAGTTACAAGCATTACTACAGAAGCAAAAATTAGCTTCCAAAGTAATTCCATTTTAGCACCAGCTTTTTTAGTGATCAAATAAAACTCAACACACATTAACGGAACTGTTAAGATCCAATCTACATAACGAAAGAAAATTGGAGAAGCACCTGTTTCTAGGTTGTAGCCTCTCATGTAATAATAATGCACCGCTGCAATAAAAGTAATGAGACCCGATACAAGGATAGAAGTTCTCCACTTCTTATCTACGTTGTTCATCTCAAAGAAAAAGAATACACAAGCAGCCATCATAGCCATTGTGCCTACAAAGAATGTGAATGCTACGTAATTGTTTGCATCAATTGCGTGCATTTGGAGGAAATTTTGAAACATAACTTTTGGTTTTTGGTTTTGAAAATGATGATTACATTATGCAACCATCGTTATTAATAAGCTAGTGCAAATGTATATGTTTTATCAATTTGATTATTTAATTTTCAAATATTTTTGAAAATATTATTCACAAAACCTGCTTTTAATTCATTAATATATGATAATCAATTTTTTAATTAAAATATTTTCGAACCTAAAAACCTTAAAGGATGGATTTTTTGGAAAATCTTTATTTCGTCACGTTAAAAAAACTGTATTCTAATTTTAAATAAACACCATTGGGCGCTGTACGCAACATATTGCTATAAATCTGCTTTATATAGGCAACATCTATCCTAGCTTGACTGTTTACTATAAATTGCACGGAGGGTACAATGTCTAAAAATGATTTTCCATTTTGTAACAATGATTGCCCTACTAACTCTAGCATTAGATTGATGTTGGTTTGCTTAAAATTGGTATAGCTTTTTGGATAAGTTAATTTTCCTATCGACAAAGTATAATTTGCAGCATTGTTACTAGCGTCACTTGGAAACTTATTTACTCTTGTATTGTTAAATGCCTCCTCGTAACTTATTGAACTACTTACAGCCCATTTATTTACAAGTTTTGTAGCTATTATTCCTACTTCAAAACCGCTATTGTGGCCCATTGTATTTATTTCTTCCTGATGAATATCTGCTCTATTGATACTTAGCCTTCCAAATGTTGCCATCCGGAAATGCTTGTGAATATCATCATTTGAAAAGAATCTGTATTTACTGTATAAACTACCACCTTCAACATAAAGTTTGTTACTTCTGTTACTTACAAAGCTTGAGGCGTGTACCATTAGATTTTTATTTACTCCCCACATTATTTCAGGCATTAAATGGTAGTTGTATCCACCTGTAAATTTTTCTTTCATGTATGATTGTGCTACACGAACTCCTACAGAACCTGCAGGCATATTGCTCGCAGGCTCCGTAACTACAAATAATTCTTGTGCTTTTATGTTACTTTGATAAATAATCATACAAAGCATTGTAAATAAATACTTCATACTAAATAGCTTTTACGTGAAATATACCCTCTTTAGGTTCGGAGTAACTTGGGTATTTTGCAAATGATTTTAAGGACACTTTATACTCTTTTTGTGTAACAAATCCTTTGTCTAAAACTTTTATTTTTTTATCGCCTTGTAGTATTTGTCCTTTAGAATCTATAAAAGTGTAGGAAGATGTAGCAGTGGTAATGCTGTTGTTATCAGTTGCATTAAAATTTTCAAAAGGCATTGTAATTATAAGAGAGCCTATAAAAAAGCCTGCTTTTTCTACCTTATCCTTAAAGTTTTTAGGCGTTAGTGTATTACCTTTTTTTAAGGATATCGTAAATAAGTTTTTATTTAAATCAATGTCTACTTTTTCTACTTCTGGCATTGCTTTAAATGCTTTGTTTATTGCATTTGAGCACATGGAGCAAGTAAGACCAGTAGCTACAAGTTCTGCTTTTTTTATTTGAGAAAAGGAATTAGCTGTATTGAGCAACAAAATTGTTGCTAT
>JANMFB010000098.1:0-7678 GCA_031377605.1 Ferruginibacter sp. | reverse complement strand
ACATTTGAGTAGAGTATCGGTACGGCTCAAACTTTAATCTATTCTACAAAATTCGCAAAAATCTTCCAACCAATAAAGGTTAATTACATGATTTCATTCTTTGATGGCACACTCAATAAGAAAGCAAAAAATATTAAAATTTCGTCCGTATAAATTTAATAATACTTTATAGCTATTCAAAAAAAAACAAACGAAAATAAAATAAGCATACAAATTCTTTCTTTCAATAAACCTTTACATAACTTTCTTCATCCTCCACCCTAACTTTCTACCCTTCCCCAAAATAAATTTACTTAAAAAGAACAATGGTACGACCCACCAAATTTGCAAAAGAAAAACCAAAAAACTCATCAGATAATAAAATCCTTTTTGCAAGCTAAACCAAGCTTTGTTGGCTAATGATGTTTCCTGAGCCCAATTAGCATCGTTATTTACAACTACATTTTTATCAATTTCTTCGGGTTGTTCTAACCTAATACTGATAGTAGAAAAACTTACCGCATCTTTCATTTTTAGGTTCTCAACAATTCTTTCATTTTGCGTGAGCGCATTTTCAGAGACCAAACCTCCACTTATATTAACCGTAGATTTGCTTTTACGGGTGCCACTTGCAATATTCATTTGGTTTAGTTTTAATTCAAAGCTTACATCGCTGGCATTTATCAATCTTGTTTTTACATTGGTAGCTAGGGTTTGGGTATAAGATAAAAAACTTTGTAAGCTTGTATCAGGAACTCTTACAACAATATTCGCTGCCATATTATAATACGTCAAACGCTTTACGGAGTCTGTGTTTATAACAGACTCTATTTCTTTATTTATGTTTTTTGTCACCTCCGATTTTAAAATAAATCCTTTATTTGCAATGGCATTTTGCTCAATAAAATTGGTAGATTGTAAGCAGTTTTTTACTGCCATGTTCATACTTGCAGTGTGAATAAATTGCCGTTCGTGTGGTTCTTCTTTTTCGGTAGATAAAAAATTCTTTTCACTTTTTTGTCCAGCAAATGTTTCTTTATTGTTCTGTTGGCAACTTACGATGGCTAAAATAATTGCACACACAAAGATGCCTATATTTACTTTTTTCATTATAAATTTTTTATTTTTTGGTTGATAAATAAAATGAACTTGTAATCTTTTTGCGAATAGTAAACTGCAGTTGTATTCTTGTAGGTTAATGCCGAGGAGTATGAATTAGTAACCTTTCTATAGCTGTTAATTGAATGCTAAAGCGTTTTTAAAAAAAATAATCTTATCAAACACTTTACAAAAAACTACTCCAATATAAAAATACACAATTGACATGTAAAGTTGAAATTATAAAACACTCATTATGGGGACACTCACACTTGATAAAAAGAAATTTATAAATATTGAACAAAAAGAATTTGATAAAATTCAATTGATTGCTGCCAAAAAAAAATCCTATAAAAAAGCTTTCACTAGCTGCAGGTAAAAAGCATGCCTATAAAATGACTGATAAATGGGCAAAAGGAAAATAACAATTTTAGAATCTGCTGCTGAATCTGTCGCCGATGTTGAATTATTTATTGAAAGCAAAGGAATGCTTTAAACTGCGAAAAAATTTGTAGATGAAGTTTTCGAATACTTTGAAAACTTTTCGATAATAGAATAGTCCATAAACCTTGTAATAACAATCGTCTATGGAAAAATCTTGACTACAAGTGTGTGACTTATAAAAAATATGTTATTGCCTATTTGAATCAACCTAATGAAATAATTATTTGTGACTTTGTAGCATCAAAGCTTTTAAAATAAATAACCACGAAGCTCTTTTAAACATCGTGGTTATTGAGAAATGAATTTCTATTTATTTTACACTAATGGTGTATCATCAGCATCTTCCGCATCAGGTGCTTCCTCTTCGCTGTCTATTATTTCTTCATCTACTATATCATCCAATAACACTTCAGCTTCACTTGTAGGAACAATTCTATCTTCATCAATCACTTCTTCTTGTTCATCTATTTGCGTTATGGCTGCTATTTTATCTCCTTCATCTACACGTATAAGTTTTACACCTTGTGTAGCACGGCTCTGCTCGCTTATTTTGTTTACAGCCATACGGATGGTAATTCCACTTACACAAGTTATCATCAAATCTTGTTCTTCAGTTACTGCCAACAAACCTGCAAGGCCACCTGTTTTTTCTGTAATCTTAATTGTCTTAACACCCTTACCACCACGGTTAGTGACACGGTAGTTTGGTTCGTTAGTTTCTGGATCGTCTAAGAAGGTACGTTTGCCATAACCATTCTCACTTACTACCAAAACCGTTTTAGTTTTATCTTCTTTGTTTACACAAATCATTCCTACAACTTCATCTATGGTTTCATCTACTTCTATACCGTAAACGCCAATACCACCTCGGCCTGTGCTCCTTACTTTAGTTTCATTAAAACGAATGGCTCTTCCACTTTTTACTGCCATCATTATTTCGCAATTACCATCCGTAAGTTGAGCTTGTATTAGTTCATCTCCTTCTCTTACATTTATGGCGTTTATACCATTTTGTCTTGGCCTGCTAAAATCAGTTAAATCAGTTTTTTTAATAATTCCTTTTTTAGTACATAATACAATGTAATGCCCTTCTGTATATTCTTTCACATCTATGATTGCTCGCACTTTATCATCTGGCGGTATCTGTATCATATTCTGCAATGCACGCCCTTTGCTTGTCTTATCACCTTCTGGTATCTGGTAAACTTTTAACCAGAAACACTTTCCTTTTTCTGTAAAAAATAACAAAGTGTGGTGTGTAGATGCGGTAAATAATTTTTCTACATAATCTTCATTCCTTGTACTTGCGCCTTTTGCACCACGGCCGCCTCTGCGTTGTTGCCTATACTCTGATACCGATGTACGCTTTATATAACCCATGTGAGAAATGGTAACAACCATATCTTCATCTACAATAAAATCTAGCATATTCACTTCATCGTCTGCATAAACAATCTCACTTTTTCTTGCATCTCCAAACTTAGACTTCACATCTAGCAACTCTGTTTTTATAATATCAAAACGCAACGCAGTACTCGCTAGTATTTCTTCCAATCTTCCTATTAATGCCATAATCTCTGCATGCTCTTCCCGTATTTTATCTATCTCCATTCCGGTAAGCCTTTGCAAACGTAGCTCTAGTACTGCTTTTGCTTGTATTTCGGTCATACCAAAGTTACTCATCAATCCTTCCAATGCAATATTTGGCGTAGCACTTTCTCTGATCAATTTTATTACAGCATCTAAATTATCCAATGCAATAATATACCCTTCTAAAATATGTGCACGCTCTTTTGCTTTCTTCAATTCATACTGTGTACGACGAGTTACTACTTCCATTCTAAATTTCACAAACTCCGAAATCAAATCTCTGATATTCAAAATTTGTGGTCGCCCATTTACAAGTGCCACATTGTTTATACCGTAAGAAGTTTGTAATTCAGAATATTTATACAAATGATTTATCACCACTTGTGCCACTGCATCTCTTTTAAGTTCAACAACAATTCTCGTTCCTTCTTTGCTGTTACTTTCGTTGTTTACATCGCTTATACCCTCTACAACTTTTTCGCTTACGAGTTCTCCTATTTTTGCAGTAAGTGCATCACGGTTTACTTGGTAGGGTACTTCTGTAATGATAATTTTCTCTCTACCTTTCGCATCTGTCTCTACAGTTGTGCGCCCTCGCAATACAACCCTTCCTCGGCCAGTAAGCAACCCAGCTTTTATTCCTTCGTAGCCATAAATAATACCCGCTGTAGGAAAGTCAGGAGCTTTTACATACTGAATTAATTCCTCTGCTGTAATCTCGCTATTTTCAATATAAGCAATACATCCATCTATTACTTCACTCAAATTATGTGGCATCATGTTGGTAGCCATACCAACTGCAATTCCACTTGCACCATTCACCAACAATTGCGGAATTTTAGAAGGCAATACCGTTGGCTCCATCAATGAATCATCAAAGTTCGGTTGAAAATCTACCGTCTCTTTTTCAATATCATCCATCATGGCTTCAGTAAACTTTTGCATCCGTACCTCTGTGTAACGCATAGCAGCTGGTTCATCACCATCTTGGCTACCAAAGTTACCTTGGCCGTCTACCATTGTGTAACGCATACTCCAATCCTGGGCCATACGAACCATCGTATCGTAAATAGATGCATCACCATGGGGGTGATACTTACCCATTACTTCACCCACTATACGAGCAGATTTTTTATACGGCTTGTTACTAGCATTGCTCAATTCATTCATACCATATAAAACCCTTCTATGCACAGGTTTTAAACCATCACGTACATCAGGTAAAGCCCTTCCTACAATCACACTCATAGAGTAATCTATGTAAAAAGTTTTCATTTGTTCTTCTATAACTACCGGTATTACTTTGCCCCTATTATTGGCATTTCCGGAGCTATTTCTATCTTCATTGGTTGAATCATCAACTGTTGTAATATCATCCATAATTTATCTTATTCTATTGTCTGCGAAAGTACCGATTTTGAGCCTTTATTCCTACCAAAAAAAGATCTTTTTGGTTATTGTTTTACACAAAATTAAAACCGTTTGTGGATAAGGTTTGTGTGGTTTATATTGACTTTTTGCGGTAATCAGGATTTCTTCTAATAATAAAATAAAAAGACCTATAATTTGTCTCTCTTTAGTAGTATATTTTCATAAATATTATAGAATTCTGTGCCTTCCTATTTGCATTTTCTGGATTTATTATACCTAAAAAGCGATAAGATTATTTTAATAAATTAAACTAAGCAGGGTTTTAAAATCAAAAGACTTTTTTCAGCTGCACACAAAAAAAATTTAGTACAAAGATTTCAAGAAACTTAGGAAAATGCTTTAGCATTTATGTACTTCATATCTTATCTTGATTTTACTATCTATAGTAAGTAGCGTTAAGGCGGAAAAGTGATTAAAATAATAACTAATTCCTTGTGCATTTTGACCTTTTTCTTTTTTGACTTTAAGCTAAATTTTTCCGATGTGTAACTCAATGAAATATCCGTAAATCATTATTTTGACTACTAATGTTACGTTTTATTTTTGAGAAACTAAAGATATGTCAGCATTAAATTTATGAAATAAAAGTATTAATTCCATTGTTTGCCCACTTCAAATTCTTTGTTTACTTTGTGCGAAATACAAAAAAGTTTTGAAAAATATTCTCCTCCTTGGTGCCGGAAAATCCGCAACAGTACTTATAGATTATTTGCTACAAAATGCAATAGAAAATAAATGGCAAATAACCATTGCTGATTCCGATAAGAAAATGATTGAGCAAAAAACCAATGGACATGTAGCAGCACATATTGAGGAACTAAATGTAACGAATGATTTGGCTCGCCAAGCATTAATAGAAAAAGCTGATTTGGTTATTTCGATGATGCCGCCATTTTTGCATATCCATATTGCCAAAGATTGTGCGCATTATGGCAAACATTTACTTACTGCTTCCTATGCAGATGAACAGATAAAAGCCTTGGAAAATGAAGTGAAAGCAAAGGGCGTTGTTTTTCTTTGCGAAATGGGTTTAGACCCTGGCATAGACCATATGAGTGCTATGCAACTTATAGATGAGATAAAAGCAAAGGGTGGAAATATAACTTCTTTTAAAAGTCATTGTGGAGGCTTGGTAGCCCCCGAAAGTGATGATAACCCATGGCATTACAAAATAAGTTGGAACCCACGAAACGTAGTACTTGCTGGCAAAGCAGGTGCAGAATATAAGCAAGATGGAAAAACGATTATTGAAAAGTATGACGATCTTTTTAATACCGAAAGAACAATACAATTAGCAGATAAAACAATAGGGTCACTATGCTATTATCCCAATAGAAATAGTTTGGCATATATTGATTTGTACAACTTACACGCAGTAGATACTTTTGTACGCACAACACTTAGGCACAAGGATTTTATGCTAGGTTGGAAGAATATTATAGCATTAAAATTAACCGATGAAACCATTGCTTACGAAAGTGATGATATGTCATTATCTGATTTTTTTATACAACATTTTGATGCATATAATGTAACACTTAAGCATATATCTAAAGAGGATAAACAAAGACTTGTATTTCTTGGCTTGGATGATACAGATACCATAATCAACAAAGGAAAAATAAGTGCAGCAGATGGCTTGCAATTTGCTTTAGAAAAAAAACTGGTGCTATCTCCTGCTGATAAAGATTTGATTGTTATGCAGCACGAAATAGCATTTGAATCATCAGGCAAACAAAATGAAATCATCTCTTCACTTATTGTATATGGAAAAGACAGTGTGCATACTGCTATGGCAAAAACCGTGGGTTTACCTTTGGGCATTGCAGCAAAATTAATTTTAAATGGTAGTATACAATTATCGGGTATTCATTTACCTATTATCAAGGAAATTTATGAACCCGTGTTGAGAGAATTGGAGGCAAATGGAATAATTTTTACAGAAGAAATAAAATAACCTTTATCTGGAAACTAGATTTTAGATGCAAGTGTGGCTTCTAAAAAATCTTGTCGTATTTCATTTGAGGCTTTGTGCAGTTAGGGAATTCACCAACTGCCAGCCCAGAACTTAACCTAAATTTATAACTAAAAGCAGAAGTTAAGAACAAAAGCCAGGCATAATTACATTCACCGAAACTAAAGCCTTGATATGCACTTCTGAAGATTGCTTCAACGCCATGCCCCAATTCGACAAAACTTATTGTTTGGCTGTAGGTTATTTTACTCTTTTCCTGACCAGTGTTAAAATAAATGCATTTTGACCAATTGATTTATTCTGATCAATGCTAATCACTTGATATTTTTCAAACATACTCTTGCCCACTAAAGTAACAATGAATACTAAACTGTCTTTTTGAACAATTTGAAATTTATTAGGAATTATTCTTTTACTTTTCTTTCCTCCAAAAGCTATGTTTGTTTCAAATGTTCGCAAAGGAGGCTCTGTACACATTTCTGCTCCGCTCTGTGAAAAATTATTATTACTTTCAAATTCCCAAATCTTAAAAGTGCAATAGCTACTATCTATTTGATAAAAGTTGCTATAATTATAAAGTTTAACTGTGTCCGTTTTATAAAATTTTCCGTTTTTGTTATTAGACCACCACTCACCACATAGCCCATCTTCACAAGAATTATTGTTCTTTGGGTTAGGTTTTTGACTGATAGTTGAATTTATCACTTTTAATAACTGGATTTTTCCAAGCCTTTTATTCTGTCCAAAAGAATCAAAAAAATCAAAGAAAAAAGATAGAATCAATATTATTTTCACTTTCAGAATTTTAGGGTGTCGTTTTAACTTGCAGCCAACATGTAATCTGGCGGCCCTTATACTCCTTTACCGCTTTTACTTTTTTATTTAAAAAGTAAAAATAGTACAATGGTATAAATTGTAACAGCAAGCCCGTGGGATAAAAAAATCTACTAATCATAATACAAATAAAATTTGTTTTACCAAATATAAATAAAATAGTCCCGCTAAAGATTATACGCTGTGTGCAAAGGTGCAGGTTACTGCATTTGATCTCAGTTGTTGTTTCGTATAAAGTTGTATACTTATGCCACTTGCAGCAGAAAGCATACTTATATATACATCGCTCCACTTACCTGCCTGCCGGTGAGTTCACCGTACGTATAC
>JANMFB010000089.1:0-13008 GCA_031377605.1 Ferruginibacter sp. | reverse complement strand
AAAATCACTTTTAAAAGCTTATAAAAAACAAAAGAAAAATGGAGATGATGTTAGTACAAATACCGTATTACTTGGAATATTGTGTGTAATATTACCGCCACTTGCTGTTTACCTTCATCAAGGAGAAGTAAACAATAAATTTTGGATTTCGCTTTTACTTACTTTATTATTTTGGCTACCAGGAATTATATATGCCTTCGTTGTTGTTTTCGGAGGTGGCTAAGATTTACTTCATTTTACTTATGCATTCCTAGCAAACTTTCTTCTCAGAAAGTTTGCTATTTTTTTACAAAATATTTTTAGGATTAACTACAAACAAAAACATAATTGTAAAACCAATAAATGATTCATAGCAAAAAAATCAATACAACATCCTCACTTTTCTTGTACCTCTTACATCTCTCAATAATTCTATGGCATTTTTACTGAGGCTCTTATCTACATCTAAAACCACATAACCAATAGCATCATTGGTTTTTAGGTATTGACCAAGTATATTTATTTTATTTTTACTAAGCAATGTATTGATGCTGCTAAGCACTCCAGGAACATTGTTGTGAATGTGTAATATACGATGTGTGCCTTCTTGGGCAGGCAATGAAAGGGCAGGAATACTATGCGAGCCTGTGCTTATTCCCTTTTCTAAATAATTAAACAACTTACTACTTACATCAATACCAATATTACTTTGTGCTTCTTGTGTACTACCTCCTATATGTGGTGTAAGAATCACATTTGGTAAGCCTTGCATCTCTGTTACAAAAACATCGCCATTTTTTTCAGGTTCTATGGGAAAAACATCAATAGCAGCGCCACCAATTTTACCAGCAAGTATGGCTTTACGCAATGCAGCTAAATCTACTACTGTTCCCCTAGCATAATTAATTATGATTGCTCCTTGTTTACAATATCCAAGGGTAGTTTTGTTTATTAGATTTTGTGTAGATGAAATTTCAGGAACATGTAAAGTAACAATATCAGCTTTTTGTAATAACTCCTTCAATGTGTTACTATCGCTAGCATTTCCCAATGGCAGCTTTGTTTCTGCATCGTAGAAAATAACTTTCAGTCCCAACCCTTCAGCCAAAACACTTACTTGGCTTCCAATATTTCCGTATCCAATTATACCAATTGTTTTACCACGTAACTCATGGCTACCAGATGCATCTTTCATCCATTTACCATTGTGCGCAGCAATATTTTTATCGGCAACTTTTCTAATAAGCATAATGGATGCACCAATTACCAACTCCGCCACACTTCTAGTATTACTATATGGCGCATTAAAAACAGCCACACCATTTGCAGAAGCAGCTTCCAGATCTACTTGATTTACACCAATACAAAAACAGCCAATTGCTTGTAACTTGTTAGCCGCCTCTAATACTGCAGCGGTAATTTGTGTTTTACTTCTAATACCCAGTAAGTGTACATTTTTAATTTCCTTTATCAAATCTGCTTCACTAATTGCACATGTAATTTTTTTTACGGAACTATAACCATTTTTTGTGAACTGCTCCATTGCAGCATCACTTATATTTTCCAAAAAAAGTATATTTATTTTCTCTTTAGGATAACTCGTTATTTTTTTTTCTGCCATTTTAAATTTCCTGATTTTTTACAAATATAATTTTTATGCTTCTCTTTCTACTTAGAAATTTGTATGGTGGCATTCACAAAACTATCCACAAGGCAGGTTACGTTGTTGATAACCCTTTATTCTATTAGATAACCAACGTATATTGCCAAAATATGAAGAATGCATTTTTTAGCTGGATTTATTTCCTTTTTTTGTTAGGATTTTCGGTACAATCTTGTACCGAGCATAGTACTTCTAAAAATGATGATCTTGCCAAAGAAGAAATTATTCCGCTTTATAAAATTCCTTTTGAAAATCCAATAAGTGATATAGAAAGAGCAAATTTTACAAGACAGTGTCAACTCTTTTACGATACTGTTTTAAATGTATCTGGTTTTAATGGTGGAATTATTGTAGCAAAAAATGGTCAAGTTGTTTTTGAAAAATATCGTGGATCTATCAATCTAGACCATAAAGATTCAATAAGTGAAAACACCCCTTTACACATTGCATCCGTAACTAAAACATATACGGCAATGGCAATTTTAAAATTACAAGAGCAAGGAAAATTGAATATAAATGATTCTCTTACAAAATATTTTCCAGCATTTAATTATCCAGGTATTACTATAAAGACTTTACTTGAACATAGAAGTGGCTTACCCAATTATTTATACTTTATGGATGCCATGGGATGGAATAAAGATTCTATCGTACAAAATAAAGATGTATTAAAATTTATTATTGATAAAAAAAACTTAGCAACAGACGTAGCAGTACCAGATACAAAATTCACTTACAACAATACCAATTATATTTTACTGGCTTTAATTATTGAAAAAGTTTCAGGTAAAACGTACCCTGAATTTATGAAGAAAAATATTTTTCTTCCTCTTGAAATGACAAACACTTTTGTGCATTGCAAAAACGATACTATTAAACGGTCTAAAACATTTGATTGGAAAGGGCGAGAAATTTTAGACA
Source organism: Ferruginibacter sp. (assembly GCA_031377605.1). GTDB lineage: Bacteria > Bacteroidota > Bacteroidia > Chitinophagales > Chitinophagaceae > Ferruginibacter. The sequence continues at coordinate 10,445 of JANMFB010000089.1, read as the reverse complement.
CATATTTAGACCAAACCTATGGTGATAAAAATATTTACACTACTCCTAGAGATTTATTAAAATGGGATAGAGCACTTTCACACAATGTATTTCTTTCTTCAGCCTCGCTTGCTGCAGCTTACAGGCCATACAGTAATGAAAGGCCAGGTATTAAAAACTATGGATTTGGATGGCGCATGAATATTTACAGTGAAGAAAAAAAAGTTATTTTTCACAATGGGTGGTGGCATGGAAACAATGCTACCTTTATAAGATTACTTAAAGAAGATGCTACCATTATTTTAATAAGCAATCGTTATGCAAGGTCAGTATATGATGCAAAAAAATTGATAAATATCTTTGGAAACTATTTTGGTGAAGCTGGGGATGATGACGAAAGCACTACACTTTCAGCAATACCCGAAACATTTACAGAAGAAGAAAAGTTTCTAAAGGCAGGAGAAAAAAATGATCGTTTTTCAGACAGACATAAAAAAAATTCGAAAGTAGATATCAAGTCTGAACAATTTTCAGATTTAAATAAAAAAGAAGAGTAGTGAAAAGGATTATTGGTTTTTTGTTAACTAGGATTTAGACAATATTTTTTGATAATTACAAAAAACACCAATCTACCAAATTCAAATATCCGATTAATGCTGAGTTCATTCACTTAAAACTTCTTAAACCAAAAAGCTTAAAGCATATAAAAAATTAAATATAACTTTAAAACATCGAAGAGCGACTGTTTGAAAATAAGCTTTAATTTTCTGCCAACATGGCATTTTTACTACTCAAAAACATATCTTTGTGTTCTTAATTATTAAAAAGAATGCAAGAACTGCTTACATTAAAGCAACACGATGAGGCAAGGCAAGGAGAAGCTTTTTTACCTGCTGCAATTTCGTTAGATAAAAATTCAAAAAAGTTTTACATAGAGAGCTATGGTTGTGCGATGAACTTTGCCGATAGTGAGGTTGTTGCATCAATCCTTGGCGAACAGGGATATGGTGCTGTAAAAGAACCGGAGCATGCAGATTTAATTTTAGTAAATACTTGCTCAATTAGAGAGAAAGCTGAAGATACTGTTCGTAAAAGACTCACAGAATTTAGAAAAATTAAACGCCAACGTCCGGGGTTAATAGTTGGTGTATTAGGCTGCATGGCAGAACGCTTAAAAGCAACATTTATAGAGCAAGAAAAATTGGTAGATATTGTAGTAGGACCTGATGCTTATAGAAGTTTACCAGGCCTTATTGAAGAAGCAAATGGTGGACAAAAAGGCGTAAATGTTTTACTTAGTAGAGACGAAACCTACGCAGATATTTCTCCAATAAGATTAAACAGCAACGGTGTGACTGCATTTGTAAGTATCATGCGTGGCTGCAACAATATGTGTTCGTTTTGTGTAGTTCCATTTACCCGCGGCCGTGAACGAAGCAGAGATGCTGTGAGCATTGTGCAAGAATGTGAAGCCTTGTTTAATGATGGTTATAGAGAAGTAACGCTGCTTGGGCAGAATGTGGATAGTTACAATTGGACAGTGGGCAATGGGCAATTAGCAGATGGCAATAACTTCGTAACATTTGCAAATCTTCTAGAAAAAGTTGCACAAATTTCTCCCTTACTTCGGGTGCGTTTTTCAACTTCTCACCCAAAAGATATTACTGATGATGTATTGTTTGCTATAAAAAAATACGACAATATTTGCAATTACATCCACTTACCGGTGCAAAGTGGAAGCAGTAGAATTTTACAATTAATGAATAGAACTTATAGTCGTGAGTGGTATCTAGCTAAAGTGGCAAGGATAAGAGAATTGATACCAGACTGTGGATTAAGTACAGATATGATTACCGGTTTTTGTACAGAAACTGAAGAAGATCATCAAGAATCTTTATCGCTATTTGATACATGCAAATACGATTTGGCATATTTATATTATTACAGTGAACGCCCGGGAACATTGGCTGCCCGTAGATTTGAAGACGATGTACCATTGGATGTAAAGAAAAGAAGGCTTCAAGAGTTGGTAGATTTGTATCGTACTCATTCGCTTCTTACCATGCAAAAAGAAGTAGGCAAAACATTTAAAGTATTGGTAGAAGGTTTTTCTAAAAAAAGTGAGGCTGATTTGCAGGGAAGAACTGACCAAAACAAAGTTGTAATTTTTGCAAAAAATGATTTTAAAAAGGGAGATTATGTGGAGGTGAAAATTACCCATTGTACAGCGGGCACTTTGCTGGGAGAGGCGATAAAATAAATACTTTAAAAAAGTAATGGATAGTCAAAAAGTATTATTGTATGAACAAAGAAATTAACGGATACTTTGAAGAAATAGCTATTTCAATTTCTAGAATTGAATTACATATTTTGAATATTTAATCATTTAGCCAATTTAAAATTTCTTATACGGTATATGATGCAGGTGAAAGAAGGCTAGCTATTATTGGAGAAGCATAATTTCAAATTGATGAAAAAGATGAAAATGCTAAAATTACTGACAAAAGAAAAATAATTGGGCTTAGACATATTCTTACTCACGATTACGATTTAGTAAGTGCTTAAATAATTTGGGAAATTTTACAAAATAATCTTTCTGTGCTAAAACAAGAAGTAGAATTAAAATTAAAGAGTTAAACAATGGATTTACAAACAATAAAAAACAGATTTGGTATAATTGGTAATTCGCCATCGCTTAACCATGCCCTTAATGTAGCATCTCAAGTGTCCAATACTGATTTAAGTGTATTAATAAATGGTGAAAGTGGCGTTGGTAAAGAAGTTTTTGCCCACATCATTCATACATTATCTGCACGCAAGCACAATCCGTTTATAGCGGTTAACTGTGGCGCAATACCAGAAGGTACTATAGATTCTGAATTGTTTGGTCATGAAAAAGGATCGTTTACTGGAGCAGTAGATAGCCGCAAAGGTTATTTTGAAACGGTAAATGGTGGTACCATTTTTTTAGATGAAATTGGCGAAATGCCGCTTGGTACACAAGCAAGATTATTGCGTGTATTAGAAGCAGGTGAATATATTCGTGTAGGTAGTAGCAAAGTACAAAAAACCGATGTTAGGGTAATTGCAGCCACCAACAAAGAGTTGCTAGAATTTACAAGCAGAGGCCGCTTTAGAGAAGATTTGTATTACCGATTAAATACTGTTCCTATTCGAGTACCTGCATTGAGAGATAGGCAAGAAGATATTATTTTATTGTTTAGAAAATTTGCTGCAGACTTTGCCGACAAATACAAAACAAGTTCAGTATTGTTAGATGACAATGCAAAAAATATTTTGTCCGCCTATCCTTTTCCTGGTAATGTACGAGAGTTAAAAAACCTTGCAGAACAAATATCTGTATTGAGTAAGGATAAAAATGTAGATGGCCAAGCATTGCTTTCTTTCCTACCACAAAACAATCACTCCCGATTACCAATGGTGGTGAATAATAACAATGAAGGCAGCGGATCTCAGTCAGAATTTGCTAATGAAAGAGAAATTTTATACAAACTTTTTTTCGATATGAAAAAAGATGTAAACGAATTGAAAAAAATGTTCTTTGATATTTTACAAAACCCATCTGTTGCAGCCAATGCGCCAATGATGAACGGCAACAATATCTTCAGAGAGCTACAACCAAACAACAATAATTTTAACAATAGTAATTCATCACAACCAGTAATTTTACAGCCGCACAGTACTGAGAATATTCATGTACATGAAGACGTGGAAGAATCCTTAAGCATAATGGATAAAGAAAAAGAACTTATCATTAAAGCTTTGAAAAAACATAGAGGCAAAAGAAGGGATGCATCCAAAAATTTAGGTATCAGTGAACGAACATTATACCGAAAATTAAAGGAATATGATATTGAGGATTTGTAGATCTATTTTGAGTTTATGAAAAAAAAATATATTCAGGCAAAATTATAAAGCATTGAACAAAATAAAATTGATATTAGTACTTGGTATTTCCCTTTACCTGTTTTCTTATGCATCTTGCAAATATTCATTTAAAGATGTAGCTCCTATTCCTACAGAGGTAAAGAACTTTAGGGTACAGCCACTTACAAACAGAGCATCTTACACAAATCCTCAATTAGCTCCACAACTTTCTGAAAAGTTAAGGCAAAAAATTATTGGCACTACCAGATTGCGCCAAACAAATGAGGATGATGCTCATTTCGATATTAGTGGTTACATTACACAGTACGTTGTAAGCACAGTAAATATTACGGGTGGCGAGTCCTCTACCAATAGACTTGCTGTAAGTTTTCATTTGATTTTTAAAAATAATCTGGACCCAACCAAAAACTTTGAGGCTGATGTGTCCAGGAATGAGGATTTTGATGCAAAACTGTCTTTATCAGAAGCAGAGAATAGCATAACGGAGAGAGTTGTAAAAAATTTATCGGACGAAATTTTCAATAAAATATTTTCAAACTGGTAATAAAATTATTCGCTAAACACTATGAATCAACAAATGCTATTTCAAACTATTTTTAATGGAACTAATGAAGCCAGTTTTAATAAAAAACTATTAAATGACATTACTGCACAATTTCCTTACTTTGGTTTGGCTCATTATTTTACATTAAAAAACAGTTCATTTCATGAAACAGATTTTAATACAATAGCAGCAAAAACAAATTTATTTTTTAGCAATCCTTTTTATTTACAAAAAAAAATTGAGGACAAAAAAACTCCTGAAAGCCTAATAATAGAGGAGCAAAAAAAAGAAATTGATACTAAAGAAATAACTACACCTTATCCTTCGGATCCAACAATTGAATTCTTAAAAGAAGATACAAACACAAATAAAATTGCGGAACCTGAAAAAACAAATACAAAACCAGATAAGGAGGAATTACTTTTTGAACCTTTGTACACATCGGACTATTTTGCTTCTGTAGGAATAAAGCTTAGTGATGTTGTTTTGGATAACGATAAACTTGGAAAACAACTAAAAAGTTTCACCTCATGGCTAAAAACAATGAAACGGATACACCCAGAAAAGCCATTTGAAGGAAATACATTAGTAGAAAATACTATACAAAAGCAAGCTGAAATGAGCAATAAAGAGGAAGATATCCTCACAGAAGCTATGGCGGAGGCTTTTGAGAGTCAGGGAAAAAATATCAGAGCCATAGAAATCTATTCAAAATTAAGTTTGATGATTCCTGAAAAAAGTGCTTACTTTGCGCACAAAATAGAAAATTTAAAATAACAATATGCTAGTAATATTTGGAATTCTTGTAATCTTGGCTTCAGTAATCTTAGGCTTTATCGTATTAATACAAAACCCAAAAGGTGGTGGTGTATCAGGTGTTTTGGGTGGTTTTAGCAACCAATTGATTGGTGTAAAACAATCTACAGACGTAATGGAAAAAGGTACTTGGATATTTGCAGCTGTAGTTGGTATTCTTTGTATAGTTTCTCCTGCTTTTATACCAAAAGATGGTACAGGCTCATCTAAAAATGACGAATTACTTAAAGAAACAAGTACAAAACCAATACAAAAAGTTACCCCTCCTGCTAGTGGTACAACTGTTCCTATGCCTGGCACGCCTGCAACAGATACAACAAAAACAAAATAACTAAAAGATATTTCGAAAAAACCCTGCATCTATTAGAGCAGGGTTTTTTATTTTTACAAAGCCACTTTACCTCTATTAAAAATGAAAAAAATTATTAGTATTGTTATTGTTATTTTAGCAGCAGTTGGAGGTTATGCTTCATGGCAAGTTTTTGGCCCAACAGTTACAGTCCCAGAAAATAAATATTTTTATATAAGAACTGGCGAATCATTCAAAGAGGTAGTTACTGAATTAAAAGAAAAAGGTATAGTGAAAACTGGCTTTTTCTTTGATAAAATTGTGGACCAAGCAAAGTATAAAAACAACGTAAAACCTGGTAGATATGAAATAAAAAACAACAGCAGTATGTACGCTCTTGTAAAAATGCTAAAAGGTGGAAAGCAATCTCCAGTAAGACTAACCATTAACAAACTTCGTACAAAAGAAGATCTAGCTTCTAAAATTGCTACTAATTTTGAGTGTGATTCATTGTCGATTATAAATTTTCTAAACAATAATGATTCATTAGATAATTATAAATTAGATAGCAATACGGTAATGTCTGCCATTATACCCAATACCTACGAAATAAACTGGAACAGTACTATAAAGAAAATATTTTCACGATTAAACGCAGAAAAAGATAAGTTTTGGAATGATGCTCGTAAGCAAAAAGCAAAAGCAAAAAAACTTACTCCTATGCAAGTTTATATTCTTGCAAGTATTGTAGAAGAAGAAACAAATGCAAGTAGTGACAAACCACTTATAGCAAGTGTATATAAGAATAGGCTTTTAAAAGGAGAAAAATTACAGGCAGATCCAACAGTAAAATTTGCGATGAAAGATTTTGGTCTAAAAAGAATTTATTACAAACACTTAGAATATCCTTCTCCGTACAATACTTATAGAAATGTAGGTTTGCCACCAGGGCCAATATGCACACCCTCATCCAAAACAATAGATGCGGTGCTAGATGCAGATGAAACAACCTATATGTTTTTTGTAGCAAAGCCTGACTTAAAAGGTTATTCAAATTTTGCTACAACTTATGCAGAACATCAAGTTTTTGCGAAAGCATATCAACATGCATTAGATAGTTTAATAAAAAGTAGAAATTAAATCTACCGAAAAGATTCCCTCACCGAAGAAATTTTTTGTTGGTAATTTATTTACTTTATAATTCAAATGATTTGATATCAAAAAGAAAATAAAAAATTATTAATTTTACTGTTAGGTTAAATTAAATCTAACCTAATTAGACAAAACATTGACAAAAATTCAACGAACTATATTAACCTATACCCCACTGCCCTTCTTGCTGCGAAAAAGCAAAAAGTGGTTTCTTCCCGGCTTTGATGGTTTGGCATTATATGACGTAATTCAATTTTTTAGGAGTCAATTAAAACAGCATGGTATATCTGAAAGAGCAGCTGCAGTTTCTTACAATTTTATAATGGCAATTCCTCCATCACTATTGTTTCTTTTTACACTGATACCCAACTTACCATTTGTATCAAAGAAAAGTATTAAGCTTCAATTACATTCGCTAATAATAGATATTATTCCATCAACAGTTTATAATAAGCAGGTTATAAGTTTTGTAGATACTTTTATCAATGGAACAAAAATAGGTTTACTATCTTTTGGTTTATTACTATCTCTTTATTTTGCCTCTAACGGAATAATGGGTCTAATGCGTTCGTTTAACAGAAACTATTTAGGTTTTCAAAGGCGCCGACGTATTGTAATGCGAGGAGTTGCATTAAGACTAACTATTGTTATTTTTGGTTTGTTATTTGCATACCTTCTACTACTTATTTTGCAAGGAACATTATTAAAACTAGTTGTAACAAGCGATACATTTAGAAGCATCATTAGTTATACTCGTTGGATATTTATAGTGATTCTTGTATATCTCATTATTGGTTTTATATTTAGATATACACCTGCTATTAGAGAAAAATGGCGTTTTTCTTCCCCGGGTACAATACTTGCTACATCACTTAGCTTGCTTGCATCTTTAGGATTCTCCTTGTTTGTAAATAATTTTGGACGCTACAATGCACTTTACGGATCTATTGGTACCATTATGATGGTAATGGCACTTATATATATTAATTCTTTGGCTTTGCTTATAGGTTTTGAACTAAACGTAAGCATTCATTCCTTAAAAGTAATGGCCGCAGAGAGAGAAGACTCTGTGGAACAAAAGGTTTAAATTATTATTTTAAAGCGTTTTAATTTAAAACATACTCACCTTTCTTATTCACCATTATTATAGGTAGTTCTTTTTTATATTCAAAATAATCAAATACTTCTTTAATATTTTTGTTGAATTGTTGTAATCCAACATTATCCTTCATAGCAACATCTAGAAAATCTTTGGATGATTTTACATTATACTTTACAGGAAAAACGTGCACTGGAATAAATTCTTGTCCTTGGTTACGCACATTGCTTGCAAGAAAATATAATTCTTCAATTGGTGCATCTGTAATTGGAATACAACCTGTAGATACGCAGTTTCCATGGATGTAAATTGCACTACCGGGTCTGTTTGCATCTGCTAAAATTCTATCAGAAGCATTTGGATAATTCAAGCCAAGCGCAAGATGATAGTTACTATTTGGATTAAACTCATTTATGTAATAAAACCCTTCAGGTACTTGGTAATCTCCCTCAACCCTTTTTGGGCCCGTAGAACCACTCTGCTGGCAAACTTTATACGTTTTAAATAATTTATATCCTTCTTTTGATGTCGATTTTACCCAAACCTCCAATTGTCTGTCGTATTTAAATGAACGCAAATAAATCGCCTGAGGTGGCCAGGCAAGTTTTTGCTTTTCAAACTGCCTTTTGAGAGAGTCTTCTAATTTACCAACAACCTCTGTGTTCTTTACAGAAAACCTAGGCCCAGATGTGTTTTGAGCAATCAATGAAGTACTTGCAAAAAAGACAAGAGCAACCAGAAAAGGTAAGTGAACTTTTTGTTTTCTCATAAATATTCTCTACATGTGAATGGACTAACAACGCTAAATTATATAAAATATTGAAATTGTCTTGTTAAAAATAAAATATTTTCCTCCTCTCCTCACAAAATGAAAGAGAAATCTCAAAAATTTAGGCATAAACTTATACATCCGCATCGCTAAAATAATCACTTTGCTTAGATAAATTCCCCTTTAAAAGGTTTGGGAGTTTTCCTCGGTGGTTGTAGAATCTTACAAATTACCCCTAGCATCCTGTTCTCTTTCTAGCGCTTCAAACAATGCTTTAAAATTACCCTTGCCAAAACTCTTTGCTCCTTTCCGTTGAATTATTTCGAAAAATACAGTAGGGCGGTCTTGTAAAGGCTTACTAAATATTTGCAATAAATATCCTTCTTCATCTCTGTCAATCAATATCCCAAGATTTTGAAGTGGTTCTAAATCTTCGTCAATCTTACCAACCCTGTCCAACACATCTGCATAATAACTTGCAGGAATCTTTAAAAACTCTACACCTCTGCTTTGCAAATCAGTTACTGTTTCAATAATATTTGCTGTAGCAATTGCAACATGTTGCACACCTTCACCATTATAAAAATCCAAATACTCTTCCACCTGGCTTTTCTTTTTACCTTCTGCAGGTTCGTTTATGGGAAATTTTACAAAGCCATTTCCATTACTCATTACTTTACTCATAAGCGCCGAGTACTCGGTAGAAATATCATTGTCATCAAAAGTGAGAATATTTTTAAAGCCCATTACATCCTCATAAAATTTTACCCACGGGTTCATTTGGTTCCAACCAACATTTCCCACACAATGGTCTACATATAGCAAACCAGTGCTCGAAGGGTTGTACACAGATTCCCATTTTCTAAACCCAGGCATAAACAGCCCTTTATAATTTTTTCTCTCTATAAATAAATGAACCGTTTCACCATAAGTATGAATACCACTTATGATTACCTCTCCATTGTCATCACTAAGCTTTTTTGGTTCCATATAACTTTTTCCACCACGATTTGTTGTTTCATTCCACGAATAGGTGGCATCGTCCACCATCAATGCAAGCATTTTTACACCATCTCCATGTTTGCTTACATGTGCTGCAATTTCATGATCTTCTCTCAATGCAGTAGTGAGCACAAATGTGAGTTTGTTTTGTCGTATAACATAACTTACTCTATCCATCACACCAGTTTCCGGTCCTGCATAAGCAAGGCTTTGAAACCCAAATGCAGTTTTATAAAAATATGCAGCTTGCTTTGCATTGCCCACATAAAACTCCACATAATCGGTTCCCATCAATGGCAAAAAATCATGTTGCAGTGTTGGATTTTTTTCTTCTAAAGTTGTTGTAGTCATAATATTTTTTTGGTTACGAGCAGCCGTTCTCTGATTTGACTTCAGTGGGACAGTCTATCACGTTTTACAGGACTCCGTTCATCAATAAATCATTTGGCATCTTTAATGATGCAATAGGGGGAATCAAACTATAATCTATCCATGGCAAGCACTTCCATAAGCAGGTTGTAGGAGCAACGCTTATCGCCAAAAATTTTATGTGGATAGTCAGGGGTCATTGAAAATGTAAAGTTACAGAAATCTGTTAGATAGTATAGAAAAATTCAAACTAAAAAACTAAATTCCTTTTTTCTTTATTTAAGTTTGCAACATGATAAAAGCAGGTATACTCGGAGGTGGCCAATTAGGTAGAATGTTGTTACAAGCAGCAGCTAATTATCCTGTAGAAACATTTGTAATGGAAAATGATACCGATTGCCCTGCTGCACATTTATGTATGCATTTTACGAAAGGTGATATTCGCAACTTTGACGATGTTTATAATTTCGGAAAAGGTTTAGATGTTCTTACAATAGAAATTGAATCAGTAAATGTA
>JANMFB010000059.1:0-5034 GCA_031377605.1 Ferruginibacter sp. | reverse complement strand
CAATATCTTTTCCTTCTTCACTTTCTAACAATGCTTCTGAAAAAAACTTTTGTGCAAAACTGTTTATGATATATAAACTGTCCGAAGCTTGTTGCTGAAGTTTTTGCTCAGGGGAGACAACAGTTTCTTCTATTTCTATTCCATATTTATTGGCAAGCCAACGGAGTGCTTCTACATAGCTGTATTTTTCAAGCTCCATAAGAAAGCCAATACTATTGCCACTTTTGCCACAACCAAAGCATTTGTAAATCTCCTTGCCACCGGATACTGTAAAGGAAGGACTTTTTTCATTGTGAAAAGGACAAAGACCTAAGTAGTTTGTTCCCCGTCTTTTAAGTTTTACGAAAGAACCTACTATGTCCACAATGTCTATGCGGCTTTGTATTTGTTGTATGGTTTCTTTACTTATCAAATGTAATTTTTGCGTTTGTAAAAATAGTACATAACGGCTTCATCTAGCAGTAAAATATTTGCATGTATGATTGTTAAAATTTTTTGCGATTTTTACGCTGTTTCAAATTTATCTAATAACTTTATCACCTAAAATAAATAGTAATGAAGAAATTTTTAATGTTTTCTATTTTGTTTGGTTCAAGCATTATTGTTAAATCACAATCCGTTGATGATATTGGAAAAATGGTGGATAATTCTAAATTTATAGAAGCTAAAGCTGCGGTAGATAAGTTTTTAGCTGATCCCAAGAATGCAAGTAATATTGATGGGTGGTATTTCAAAGCTAGAATTTACAATTCATTGTCAAGAGATGCCGCTACTTCAAAAGATGATTCTTATAACCAAAAAATATCTTCTTTTGAGGCATTGAAAAAGCATGTAGCATTAGATAAAAAAGGAATAAGAATGACACTTGAGCAAAATAAATCTTTTTTAGACTTATACCTTGGCTTCTATGATCTTGGTTCTGGCTTTTTTCAAAATAAGTCGTTTGGTTCAGCTTTCAATTCATTTGAAAAAGCACAGGTTGTAGAAGATTATATACTTTCTAAAAACTTTACGTATGATGAATTTAAGTTTAGCAAAATAGATACAAATCTTATCGTAAACACAGCAGCTGCCGCTATAAATAATGCAGACACTACAAATGGTATTCTTTACTACAAAAAAATTACCAATGCAAATATTGGAGGCAAGGATTATCAACAGATTTATGAATATCTCGGAGATTATTATAGAAGTAAAAAAGATCAGGTTGCTTTTCAAGATATTATTGCTAAAGGAAAAATGTTGTACCCACAAAGTACCTATTGGGATGAGTTAGAGCTTTCTTATATGTATGACACTGGAGATAAAAAAGGCATGTTTGCTAAATATGAGTCCCAATTTGAAAAAGACCCTAGTAATTTTACAAATACGTATAATTATGCAGTGGAATTGTATAATATTTTGTATGATAAAAATGCTAATACAAAAGATTCTATCACTTCAAATAAGTTGACAGAAATTTTGAAAATAGCGCTTAAATATGATAAAGAAGATGCAGCAAATATGCTTTACACAAATCATTTGTACAATTTAGCGGCAGAATATAGTCAAGCAGCTGCACTCATAAAGGATGGTAAGTTAGCTAAGCCTGCAGACATTAAAATGAAAAAAGATCTTAATGCGCTAGCAGTGGCAAAGCTTACGGAACTTATCCCATATGCAGAAAATACTGTAAAATATTTTCAATCATTACCAACATTGAAAAATAGCCAAAAAGCACATTTAAGAACTGCTGCTAGTTATTTATATGATGCATACAAGTCTAAAAATAATATTGCGAAAGCTGATGAGTATGATAAATTAAAGGAAAGTATTAAGTTCTAGTTTTTTTTGAATAATATTTTAAAGCTGCCTCAGGTTAATAACCTTGGCGGCTTTTTTGTTTCTCTTATGTTGATAATGACTAAGTTTTAGTTTTTTTTTGTTATTTTACTCTCTACAAAACATTATTAATATGAGCAATTCACTTTTCAGAAAGAAAAGCATAGAAAATATTTTGCATGAAGGCGGCGATGATAGCCATGGAAGTGGTGGATTGACACGAGTGTTGAATGTAAAAGATCTTACTTTTTTTGGTATTGCTGCAATATTAGGTGCTGGTAGTTTTAGCAGTCTTGGTTTTGCTGTTTTTAGCGGAGGCCCGGGTGTAGTAATTCTTTTTATTATAACTGCTATAGCTTGTGCGTTTACTGCTTTTTGTTATAGCGAGTTTGCTAGCCGCATACCTGTAGCTGGCAGTGCATATACCTATGCGTATGCAAGTTTTGGTGAATTGTTTGCTTGGATCATAGGATGGGCACTCATCATGGAATACTCTATTGGTAATATTTATGTTGCATATAGTTGGAGTGGTTATTTTACTTCATTCTTAGATCGTGTGGGGATTCATTTGCCGCTTTATTTATCTACAAGTTATATGGAAGCAAAGCATGCTATAGAAGCTGCATCTACAAATGAAAAGTTAATAGGAGCTTGGAATACAGCACCAATGTTTGGTTCATTGAGAATGATTTTAGATTTACCCGCAATCATCATCAATTTATTTATAACATATCTAGTTTATGTTGGGGTAAAGGAAAGTAGAAATTTTAGCAATGTAATGGTAATACTTAAACTTGCAGTTGTATTTCTAATTATTATTGTAGGTGGTTATATGGTTTTATCCAAAGGGCTTACTAGCAATTGGCTTCCTGAAAATGATAACCAGGTAAAATCATTTATGCCAAACGGATTTAGTGGTGTAATGGCGGCAGTAGCGAGTGTATTTTTTGCCTACATTGGGTTTGATGCCGTAAGTGTAATGGCAGAGGAAAGTAAAAATCCACAAAGAGATTTGCCAAGGAGTATGATTTATTCTTTGGTAATATGTACGGTAATTTATATTTTACTCACACTGGTTTTATCTGGTGCTGTAAATTATAGGTTGTTTGATGGTGTAAGTGATCCGTTGGCATTTATTTTTGAACCAAAGAACTTGAACTTAGCTTGGATGCAATTATTGGTTTCTATTGTAGCTGTTGTAGCCATGACGAGTGTTTTACTTGTTTTTCAAATGGGGCAACCACGTATTTGGATGAGCATGAGTCGAGATGGGTTATTGCCAAATAAGTTTCAAACAATACATCCAAAATATAAAACACCATCTTTTGCAACCATTATTACTGGTTTGGTTGTTGGAGTTCCCATTTTATTTACAGATAAAACTTTTGTACTAGATTTTACAAGTATAGCAACATTGTTTGCATTTGTTTTAGTTTGTGGTGGTGTTTTACTAATACCTCGCAAAGAAAAAATTGCTGGCAAGTTTAATTTACCTTACATCAATGGAAAGATAATTTTCCCTTTGATGGTGTTGGGCTCTATTATTATGATTGCTGTTTTAGCAAAGAATTATTTTCCGGATAAGGTGAATTTTGAAAAAGAAAACAAAGTAGCTGCTATGGAAGCATTTATTCCTGCAAAAAATATTGATACTGCAGTTGTATCTAATAGTATTGTTCAATATATACAGAATGTGAGTACAACAGATGCTATTTTTAAAGAACTGAATGATTCTATAAACGTGAGAACTGCTACTTCCGATAAATTTATTTATGCAAAGCAATACATAGACAGCAATAATCCCACCCAAAGTAAAACAATGAAAATTTCGTTGATTATTTTTTGGATAAGTATGTTGCTACTTGCTATCGCATCCTTCTTAAAAAATTATTCACTCATTCCACTCCTTGGTGTAAGCTCATGTATGTATTTGCTTACGGGAATGACATTGAATAATTGGTTGTGGTTTGGTGCTTGGTTGCTATTAGGCTTAGTGGTGTATTTTTTGTATGGGTATAAAAAGAGTAAGCTAGCCGCTTAACTGATTTTTTATTTGACAAAGCAACTATGACTAGGTTCATACCGGGTTTAAATAGTTATCAAATTTTGTTTTCCTTCTTTGTATCGTTGTTATCTTTGTTCCGTTGAGTGAAATAAACAAAATCTATGAAATACGAAATAGGAGATAAGATAGTAGTAAATGCTACTAACGAAGATGGCAAGGTTTTAGAAATAATGAATGAAAAAATGGTGATGATTGAAGTGCGTGGCGTAAAGTTTCCTGCTTATACTGACCAGATTGATTTTCCATATTATAAAATGTTTACGGAGAAAAAACCTGTAGAAAAGAAAAAGATATATGTAGATAATATTAAAAGAGAAAAAACACCTGCAAAGAAAAAAACTGGTGACGGGGTTTTCCTCAATTACATTCCCATTTACGATAAAGATATTTTTGATGACGATGTGGTAGAGAAACTTAAAGTTTACCTCATTAATCAAAATGAAGAAGGATATAATTTTAATTACGATTTGATGTTTAATGGGGATAGTTCTTTTTCCCTGAAAAGTACCGTTGAAGGTCTTTCTGATTTCTATCTACATGATGTGAGTTTTGAAGACATGGGTGAAGCTCCAAAATTTGAATTTGAGTTTTCCTTAAAAAATCCTGATAAGAAAAAAGCCACTGCTCACGAAGTTTTCTTTAAAATAAATGGTAAAAAGCTATTCAAAAAAATAGAGGAAACACAACTAAAGAATGAAGCTTCTTTTGCTTATGAATTGTTTACACATTACCCTGATAAATTGGATGATGATAAAATGGATTTAAGCAAATTGGGAAACTCAGGATTTAGAATGTACGATGCAAGTAAAATAAAAGAAAATCTTTTACCATCAAGAACTGTAGTGGATTTACACATAGAAAAAATTACTGATAAATACGAAGGTCTTTCCAGTTTTGAGATGTTGACCATGCAGCTGAATACATTTGAAAAATATTATGATCTAGCGGTTGCACACAAGCAAAAAATGTTTACTGTCATTCATGGGATTGGCGAAGGGAAACTAAAAGATGAAATACATGATATTTTAAAATTAAAGAAAGAAGTAAAATCATTCGTAAATCAATACAATGAGTTTTATGGGTATGGAGCTACAGAGATATATTTTAAGTAGGTGAACTATACTTTTTCCTTGTAAGAATTTTTATAT
>JANMFB010000123.1:0-2814 GCA_031377605.1 Ferruginibacter sp. | reverse complement strand
GTCACTAGTTTTTTTGGCTTTTGCCCACTGTACAAATTGGTAGGTTTTAATACCTGTTCTCGTAAAAAAGTAGTATAGTTTTTTTACTTTTTTATTATTTTAATATTTTTTTTAGGTTGGTTTTAAAATGTAGAATTAATTTCTAATAAAATTTATTGGACTCACTCACCCATATTGCACTTGGCGCTTGTATTGGCGAAGCTTTTTTTGAAAAGGGCTTTGGTAAAAAAGCTATGTTATGGGGTGCTTTGGCTCAGAGCATTCCCGATATCGATTTTATTGGAGCAATGTGGTTAAATACTTCTGAAAACTTATTAGCTCATCGAGGCTTTACGCATTCCATTTTATTTGCGTTCCTTATTGTACCCATATTTGCCATGAGTGCAGATAGGATTCATCGGCCACACAATATTTCATTTAAAAGATGGATATATTTTTTTGGAGTAGAGGTATTCCTCCATTTATTTTTAGATGGGTTTAATAATTATGGTGTTGGGTGGTTTGAACCGTTTAACCACTTTCGTTTTTCGTTTAATGTATTGTATGTTGCAGATCCATTTTTTTCAATTTGGGTAGGTATTGCATTTGTAATGTTGGTAATTTTAAATCGCTATAGTACAAAAAGAAAATTCTGGTGGAAGTTTGGTATTTTTATTCCGTTCATTTATTTATGTTATTGTAGCATCAATAAAATAAAAATAGAAAGAGATGTAAAAGAAATTTTTACAAAACAGCATATTCCTTATCAACGATATTTTACTACACCTGCACCATTGCAAAATTGGCTATGGTTTGTAGTAGCAGGAAACGATAGTGGCTACTATGTTGGCTTTCGTTCAGTACTAGATAGTAAAAAAGAGATTGATTTTCAGTTTTTTCCACGAAATCAATCTTTGCTAAAATCAGTAAGTAACCACGAGGATTTACAAAAACTTATTCGTTTTTCGCAACAATATTACATAGTAGAAAAATATAGAGATACACTTGTATTTAATGATCTCCGCTTTGGACAAATTCTTGGCTGGCAAAATCCAAAAGAGAAATTTGTTTTTCACTATTATTTACAACATCCTGATGATAATAAATTGGTAGTGCAACGAGGAAGATTTGCGGGGTGGGATAGGGAAGTTGTTGTAAATTTTATTAGAAGAATAGGGGGTAACTAGTGTTGCCTTTTAAAATAGAATGTAAATAAATATAGTACTAGCCTAATAAAATGATAGGAGAACCAACGCCACAATTGTTTAAAAATATTTTTAGCTTTGATGTGTTGCTCAAAGGATATTTGTTTACAGTCATTAACTATTATCTTTTGTAATGTTTCTCTTGCTTGCCTTGCGAAAGAATTACTTTCTACATTCAGATTAAGCTCTATACTAGCATAAGCACTTATGTTATTAATATTGTAGGAGCCTATTGTCATAAAATTATCGTCGCATACTGCAAGTTTACCATGCAAAACAGTTTTTTGGTATTCATACATATGAATACCGTTTCTTAGTAGCCAATCATATAGCCACCTTTCTGCACTTTTTGCCATCATGACATCTGATATACCTGCTGTAATAACATGAATGGTAACTCCACGTTTAGCAGCAAGGACCATTTGTTTACGTATTACTTTACCGGGTAAAAAATAACTACACAAAATGGTTACTTCGCTTTTTGCGGATCGTAACATATCAATATACGTAGTGGATATTTCATTTTTTCTTCTTACCCAATCATTGCGGCACATTTTTACAAAGCTTTGTCTATATATGGGAATATTAAAAGTGATGTGTTTCTTCTCACAAGGAGTCATTGGCATATTTGTAGGATATGAATACCATGTTTTCCAGCACAATATGCAAAGCTCTTTTACTATTTCTCCTTCCACATAAAGTACATAATCCAGCCAAGCAGGTATTCCTTCAGTATCATTGTAGCGGTCTGCAATATTTAAGCCACCAACAAAAGCATATTTTGTGTCTATAACGTTTACCTTATGGTGTAAACGACGACTAAAATAAAAATATTTACTTCTAAAGATTGGTCCAAAAAAGCGAAAATGTATCCCTGCATTTTTTAAGTCTGTTACAAACTCTTTTGAAATACTTTTAGATGCGTAACCATCTACAAGCAAGTAAACTTCAACATTTCGTTTCACAGCTTGTTTTAAAGCTTCCGCAACCAATTGACCAGTTTCATCATCAGCAAAAATATATGTTTGTATGTGTATACTTTCTTCAGCAAGGTTTATCAGTCGAATTAGTTCGTCAAAATAATCTTTACCAGCACGTAAAAGCTTTACTTCGTTTTGTGTAGTAAATTCTCCAGATATATTCGATTTTATTGCAGACATAAGATTGTGAAATTACACCGAATAATTACTGAACGAGTGTCGTTAATTTAATCAAGCTGTTTTATTTTCTTTCAAACCTTCCAGTTACTTTTTCAATTTTTATCCTATACATCAATAACTTTTCTCTGTTACTATCATCTATCTTGTCACCATTTATGTCGTGTTCATGCCCATGTATTGTACTGCTTGTCATAAGAGAAAACACCCTATTAAAAAGAACCGACTTTGCTTCTATTGCTTCATCGTCTTTTAACTCCTCAAAAACGCCAAACACAAGTACAGATTTCCAATTTGTCATGTCTGTCATTATATCTACTTCAAAGCAAACCTTCGGATTCTTTCGTAGTATCTTTAGCTTCGTACCATCATTTGTTTGTCCATAAATATATTTGCCATCATAAGTGTAAGTTACAGGTACTATATATGGTTGTTTACCATCTGTACAGGCAAGCCTTCCCAATACCTGACCA
>JANMFB010000379.1:0-16297 GCA_031377605.1 Ferruginibacter sp. | reverse complement strand
AGTGTCGTACCTTCAGTACCAGGACATGTAGGTTTTGTACACTTAGGTTTTATGGTAAATTCTATGGATGCTTTTCTGAAGAGGCTTATGGAAGTGAGCAGCGATTACAAATCAGGCAAATACAAGCAGCCGATTATTGATAGAATGCCCTACGGTGCAAAAACTATTGAGATAAAAGACCCTGATGGAAACGAAATACACGTTATTGAAGCAATGCCTGCAAAAAATAGCACGAACCGCTAACAATTGGGTTTTGTGCAAGTTGGGCTTGACAAACAAACCTCTGCCAATTGCAAATCCAGGCTTTTGTTTCTCCAGACCGAATTCTACTAGTCATTAGTTCTAAACTTCAACTTTTGTTTATTAATTTAGCTTCAGTTCCAGGTATTCAGTTGGTTAATTCCCCAACTGCACAAAACCTCGAACGTTATCGGCAAGCATATCAGACCAACAGAGCAACAATTAATCAGACAAACAAAATATTGACGAATGACAGTAAAACCTAAAATTACAGAACTCCTCAAACGACTTAATGACGGAGTATTTGAAAAAGAAGATGTAATTGCTTTGACACTTCTTTCAGCAGTTGCAGGAGAAAGTGTTTTTCTTTTGGGTGCTCCAGGCGTAGCAAAAAGTTTAATTGCAAGACGACTAAAATATGCTTTCAAAGAAGGTAGTTCATTTGAATATTTAATGAACCGTTTCAGCACACCAGACGAAATTTTTGGACCCGTTTCAATCAAACAACTTCGTGACAAAGACAAATATCAAAGAGTTGTTGAAAATTACTTACCCTCTGCGACAGTTGTATTCCTTGACGAAATTTGGAAAGCTGGACCTTCAATTCAAAACGCTTTACTTACTATTCTAAATGAGAAAATTTACAGAAATGGTGATGTAGTAATTGACCCAGTTCCTATGAAAGCTTTAATTTCAGCATCAAACGAACTACCAACTAAAGGCGAAGGACTTGAAGCACTTTGGGACAGGTTTCTTGTTCGAATTGTTGTTGACGGTGTTCAAGACAAGCAGAACTTTAATGATATGATTTCAAAATCGTTAAACTCATATTCAGACACGGTTACGGAACTTCTAAAAATATCAAATGACGAATACAACAAATGGAGTAAAGACATTGATAATATTGAAATTCCAATAAGTATATTTAATGTAATTCACATCATCCGTAAATATATTGACCAACATAATAAACGTGTAGAAAATAAAGACAAGCAAATTTACATTTCAGACCGAAGGTGGAGAAAAACAGTAAGGCTATTAAGAACATCAGCGTTTTTAAATGACCGCAATGCAGTTGACCTAATGGACTGTTTTTTAATAAAGGACTGCCTTTGGAATGAAACCGAACAAATTCAAACTGTTTCACAGTTTGTAAAAGATGCAATCCAAAAACACGGTTATTCATTGACCTTAAATCTTACCGACATTAAAGAAGAACTATCAGAATTTTGGCATGAAGTTCAAGACGAAACAAGTCATATGAAGCCAATTCAAATTCCAAAGAAACATTATCAGCATTTTTATTTAATAGAAGGTTTTCCAAGACCACTTTTCAAAATCACAGATTACGACTCTTTGGGTGATGATTACAAGAATGTTGTATTCTACAATAATTCAAGTGATGATTATAGCAGAAGACAGTATGCTACAAATTATTCTGTTAAATTAAGTAACAAGCCAAATCATATTGTTCACGATGGACAACTGAAAAAATTGGTTGTTGAAGATTTTGAAAAGCTGGCAACTAAAAGACCACATCCTGCTGTTAAAAAAGAGTGGGACAAAAGAGTGAAAGTTGTATTGACTACCACAAGCAATTTGAAATCTCAAATTGAACATTTCAAATCAAATGACCTAAAACACATTCGAGTAAATTTGTTTGTTAATCAAATGTTTGCAGACATAGTAGAAGATAATTTGTTCCAAATTGGAAAAGAAATTGAAAAGTTAGAATTGGAGGTAAACCGTATTCAACACTATTATGAAAATGTTGAAAATGATGTTTTAATTGAAGGTTCAATACAAGGACTATTGCAAAACAAAACATTTGACCTTCGTGAATTAACTGAAGAATTTGACGAATGGATATATGACGAATTAGAAAACCACGGTATAAATACATCAAATGATTTTCTTGCTAAAGATTTGAATTATTATGAAGAAAACACTCAAATAGACGAGGATACTTTTAATGATTTAAAAAATGCAATTGACACAAAGTTGAGAAATGGATAATCAGTTTAGCAAATTTGAAACTTTCGGCACAATTGCCGACCCTGCTAAACGAAAAAAATTAGCAGAAACAATTTTTGAGCAAATAACAAAAGAAACTGAAAAAGGAATTGGCTTCGCCAATTCCGATACTGATAATTTTGCTGATGCCATTAAATTTATTCTTGCTAATGAAACAATGAAAGAACTTTGTAAACAGGACAAAGAACTTGCAGAAAAAATTACCCAAGACATTCTTGATTTTATAAATAAAACTAAAAAGCAGATTAACAAGACAGACAGCCCTTTTGAAAGGGAAATCGAACTTTTAACGGACTTTAATAAAACAAATAAAACCAAGTTTAACATCGACTGGAAAACTGTTAATCCTTTCATTGAACAGACATATGATAAAAAAGAGATAGACAATAATTTTTACGAAAAGGAATTTAACAAAAGTTTAGATGATAAAGTAAAGAACGACAAAGACAAGCCAAGTTTTGAAAGTGTAAAAGAACATTTCACAGAAAAGTGGGACGAGTTACTTTTTAAAAAGAAAACAAAATGGGAACTCGAAATAATTGAAGAACAACGAAAGAAATTTTGCGAAGAACTTTACAAACAAATTGAAGAACTTAAAAAACTTCAAGATGCTTTAGAACCATTTACTAATGAGTTAGGCAGACTTTGGGACATGAGTAAAGGAAATTGGCAAAAAGCCAATTTAGATATTTTGAAAAGGTATGCAGAACTTTTAAAGAAAGACAAATCTCTGAAAGACCTTGCAGATATGTTAGGCAAAATGCGACAAGCTGAAAAGGAATTTGAAGAAGAAATTTTTAGTAACATTTCTATAAAGCCCGAATGGAAAGCAGAACACGCCAGCAAAGCCGACCTAATTGGAATTAGAGAAAGTGATGATTTAAGCAGCTTGTTACCATCCGAAACCGCATTACTTTCTGACGAAACTATGCAATCAGTTTTCTTCAAAAAGTTTGCAGAAAAGAAACTTCAAACATTTGAATATCAAGCCAAAGTTTTATCATTCAAAGAAGAGGAATTTCAAGACAAGCGACAAAAGGATAAGGAAGAAACCCAAGGGCCATTTATTATTTGTGTTGACACAAGTGGTTCTATGCACGGAACACCCGAAACAGTCGCAAAGACACTTTGCTTTGCCATTCTAAAAATTGCAATTAGGGACAACAGAAAATACTATTTAATTTCATTCTCGACAGGCATAGAAACGTTAAACTTAACAGACCTTAAAAATTCGCTTAACAAAATCATACAGTTTTTATCAATGAGTTTTAACGGTGGCACAGAAGCAACACCTGCAATGAGAGAAGCACTTCGTATGTTGACAACAGCAGACTATAAAAAAGCAGATGTAATTATGCTATCCGACTTTGTAATTTCAGCGTTCGACAAGACAACGCAAGAACAAATTTTAAAGGCAAAAGAAAACAAAACTAAATTTCACAGTTTGGTAGTTGGCAATAGTCAAAATCCAGCGACAATTTCGGACTTCGATAACAATTGGTTTTACGACACAAACAATCCAAACAGTATTTTGACACTTGTAAAAAACATAAGCAACCTATGACGACCGAAAGAATGCCAGCCCATAACACGGGTTTGGCAAAACTGGCGGTTCAGTGCTCCGCAGTCCGCCAGCTGGCGGAGGTTAATCAAACATTGATTTTCCTCATCAACATTTATAGTGAAAATCGCCACCTTCGCCTAGCCCGAAACCGTTGGGCTTACAGGAGAAAAACTTAAAGCTTTTTATGAGGGGTGGAATTAAATGATAAAAATCTAACTTTTTGGACATTAACATTGTGGAGTATAGAAGCTGATATGAAAGCGTTTCGGAATACAATCCCACTTAGAAAAGTAGTGCAGCAATTACCAATTGGTTACGATAAAGAATCTTATGTTCATTGGACACAAGAAGAACACATACTAAAGGACAGGAAAATATTTTATGAAAAAATGATTTGTTGTAAAAGTTAATAGTGCACTAAAGGCCAACGTACTTGAAGCACACAAGTATAAATTAATCTGAAATAATCACCTATTATTCAGAATAAGTAAGACGAATTCTTAGTTGCTGTATTATTCACAACAACTACGAAAATTTTGTCGAATATAAACAACGCCAAGCATCATTACATCCACTTAGACAAAAAGCCCATCAGCTCTTTTCTTAGGCTAGCGAATAATTCTTCAAACTTAGCCATATCTTCTCTTTGCTCAGCATGGTCGTGCATGGAACGGTGATCGCTTGCTATTGGGTTATTGGTTACTGATGTTTCCAATTCAGTTTCATGTAAATTTATATGATGATTCAAAATGTCTATCTGCTCTTGCTGAATAATCATTTGATTTTGATAATGTTCTAGCCCCACTTCAAATTCCTTTGAAGTATTTTTACCTGCAGTTTCATCGATCCGATGATGCATTACCTTTAAATCATCTTTATAAAAAGAAAGTTTGTTACGCCATTCATTGTGCTCACTGTGTTGAGTACTGATAGATTTTTCGTTTGTCATGTTGCTATTTTTATTTATCAAAATAACAACGTCTCTGTAAGATAACAACTGACCATACTCATAGTTTTGGATGAATTTAATCACTATAGTTTATGAGAAAGCTAACATCTCATAGGTATATATTGTAGCTATCCAATCCATACTGTTCAAACTAATCCAAACGTTTGTTTGCTAACTTTTACAGTTATTACTTTAATATAAAAAATTAGTTGCAGTAAATGCATTTACTCAATACCAACAGACTGGCTTACTTTTCTGCTTATAGCAATACATCCTATACAAACCAATAATATATCACGGATATTTTTTTAATAATAAATTTTTGACCAACTAAAAATTACATTATAACAAAGTTTCTGCCCCTAATTATGCTTTTGCTACTAGTATGTTTCAATAGTGAAGCTCTTAAAAAATCAATAAACAATACTACAGTGGCTAGCACAGGCACTAGCAAAAGTAAACTATAGTATCCCTACCGAAATTGGTTACTCTAAACAGTTTGAATTTCTTGATGCTGAAAAAAATAAAATGGCACTCGGTCTTTGGAAAGATTTTGACAACAACAGCCTGTACAATGCAAAAGATAATTTGGGGATAGCGTAACTATGCTGTTACCTGCTATGAAAATACAAGCAACAAGGGATAGTATGATTTCTACTATTAAATCTACTGGAGTTCTTTTAATTCAGTTGTGAGTAAAGTAGATGTAATAATGTCTGTGAGAAGTATAGATAAAAAGCCACAGGGTGCTAGTATGGGAAGTAAGATACATAACACCGAAAAGAATGTAACAGACACAGTTCAATACCATGAGGTATGGGGACTAAATAAGCATGGCAAAGTTGATCAAATGAAGCAATACACCCTTCATAATTAAACTAAATATTTTATCATAATAACAAAAAAACTATAATCCTAGCTTTAAAGTATTTTAAACCACTGATAAATTCCAAGTTCTACCCAAATTTATATTGTTGATAAATTTATTTTATAAATACTAGTTAGACATAGTTATTGGTTTTGAATGCTGTATTTAAACAAAAATGCCTCAAACAAAAAATTGTTTGAGGCACAAATAAAATTTATTGCTTATTTAAAACTTGCTGCTACTGTAATTTTAGGCTCTGGTGCTACTTTGCCACCAGTAATTGCAGGGCTCTCAATACCAAAATCTGCAAGCTTTACCGTAAAGTTAGATGTAGAAGAAACTTCTTTACCAGCTACAGTAATAGTTGCAGTTGCAGTAACAGGTTTAGTTAAACCATGCATCGTTAAATCTCCTGCTATTTGAGCATTGTAAGTTCCATCTTTTTTAAAATTTACAGCAGCTAAATTAGTAATGCTACCTTTAAAAGTTGCTGAAGGATTTTTATCAGAATTCATCCATTTTTCGCTATTAAAATGTTCTTGCATAGATGGGTTGCCAAAAGAAAAACTCTTTATAAGAGATTCAAAAGCAACTGCACCAGTTTTTGTATCTAGGCTAGCTACAACCGTTTTGTTTTCTGCTTTTGGCAAAGCATCTTTTGGTGTAGTTGCATCAAAAGTGATGGTAGCAGAAGTTGTAGTTTTTTTCTTTTGTGCAAAAGCAAATGTTACCATACCTAGTAACGTAAAAAGCATAATTGTTTTTTTCATTTTAGTTGTTTTAGTTGTTGAATATATTTATTAATTGATTACGCACCTTTTAAAATTTATAGCTTCGGTTTCTAGTATTTCACTATAAGTCCCACCGCTACAAGATCCCTTTATAGAAATCTTATCACCTTCTTTAAGCATTTTTGCTTTCACCATTTGTTCCTGCTGAAAAGCAAAAATAATATACGCATCCGTAACTGTATCTATCATTTTAATATTTACCAAACTATCCATTGCTTCTACCTCTGCTACAATCCCTTTTATAGTTATTATTTTCTCTGCATATTTTATGTTAGCCAAACTATCGTTTTGCTGAAACTCCTTTATAAAATTTGTAGCTTCTACTGTAAATGCAGCATCCCTTTTATTGGTATCCGTAAATTTCTCATTAAAGATATACCATATAATCCCTACCCCCACTAACAAAAGAAAAACAGCTAGTATTAGTACTTTTTTTAACCAAGGTTTCATATTCTTTATTATTTATGTCACACATTTTAAATCAATCTCACAAAAAACAAATATACAATGTTTAAACATTGAATTTATTGAAATTATGTTAATTTTATTAATAACAAAATTATCAGCTATAAAATGGTGAAATGAGGCACTAATTATTTTACAATAATGGACAACAATTGTTCCTCTCCTAAGAAAGCTTCCAAATTATCTCCTACAAGGCATTCTCCTACACCCGCAGGTGTACCGGTAAATATAAGATCCCCAATATTTACAGAAAAATAATTAGAGATATGAGCAATTATACTATTAAAGCCAAAAATCATGTCATCGGAATTACCATTTTGTACCGTCTCTCCATTCTTTTTAAAGGAGAATTTAATTCCATTTCTATTATAATTTGGCGTAAGATTTACAAATTTTCCAACAGCAGCAGAGTTATCAAATGCTTTTGCTTTCTCCCAAGGCAATCCTTTACTTTTTAATTGATCTTGAATATCTCTTGCAGTAAAATCAATACCTACACTTATTGCATCAAAATAAGTACTTGCATACTGCTCAGGAATATAGCGACCATTTTTACAAACACGCAGTACCAATTCACACTCGTAATGTAATTCATTTGTAAACTCAGGATAATAAAATGGAGCAAACCCATTCAGCAATGCGCTTTTGGGTTTCATAAAAATAACAGGTTCGTCGGGCACTTCATTACCAAGTTCCTTTGCATGAGCTACATAGTTTCGACCTATACAAATGATTTTCATGAATTGTAATTATTTATAAATTTACCTATTTGATACGAAATTAATATAAAACATTGTAATAAAGTACACTATGAATATAATTTTAAACACTAAAACTAATTTGGTTGCAACTTGTCATTGTTCTATCTGCGCCAATAGCCGCGAAGTTCTCAATAATTTCTACAGCAGCAGCTATTTTTATTTTCACAATAGGAATTTCATTAGGTAACCACTTACCAAGCACAAAATCTGCTTGCATGCCTTTAGGAAATTGAGCACCAATACCAAAGCGTAATTTTGCATATTCATCCGTACCTAGTATTGCTTGGATATCTTTTAACCCATTATGCCCAGCGTGTGTTCCACTTTTACGCAAGCGAATTTTATCTAAAGGCAGGGCTAAATCATCTACTACTGTAAGGATATTTTCCAACGGTATCTTTTCTTTATCCATCCAATATTTAAATGCCCTACCACTCAAATTCATATAAGTAGTAGGACAAATACAAACAAATACTTTTCCCTTCCATTTAACTTCTGCCACATAAGCCAACCTCCCTTCTTTAAAAACACCACCATGTTTTAATGCAAAAGCAAACACCACATCAAACCCAATATTGTGGCGGGTATTGGCATATTCATTTCCCGGATTACCAAGCCCTACTATTAAATATTTACTCATTTTTTTATATTAGATCTTTGATGATAGTTGATGAATGATAAATGTTCGTTTTGCAGATAAGTTTTTAGATATTGGATGTTAGTAAAAAATTGATAGTAAATAAATTTGATTAACTCATAAAATCATCCTATTAAACATAACCTTGATTTTCAAATCTTGATACTCAAATCTTGATACTTGTGTCTTGATACTTGTGTCTTGCTACTCAAATCTAATTGCCCATATCATTTAAAAACATTTGCAAATCGGCATCAGTCTTTATCAATACATCCCTTACTTTACTACCCTGGTTTGGCCCCACTATACCTGCTGCTTCAAGTTGATCCATTAATCTTCCTGCCCTGTTGTACCCCAATTTCATTCTGCGTTGCAACAAAGATGTACTTCCACTCTGGCTGCTCACAATTAACCTTGCAGCATCTTCAAACAAAGCATCTTTATTGTTTACATCAAAATCTTTACCTTCCATTTCTTTTTCATCTACATATTCTGGCAGTAAAAAAGCATCGGGATATCCTCTTTGTGCGCCAATAAAATCTACTATCTTATCTACTTCTGGAGTATCTACAAATGCGCATTGCAGCCTTACCAATTCTCCATTGTAACTTATAAGCATATCTCCTTTTCCTATTAATTGCTCAGCTCCACCAATATCTAAAATGGTTCTACTATCTATTTTACTACTTACTTTAAACGCAATACGAGCAGGGAAGTTCGCTTTTATAGTACCTGTAATAATATTTACCGATGGCCTTTGCGTAGCAATGATTAAATGAATACCAATAGCTCTCGCAAGCTGAGCCAAACGGGCAATGGGCATTTCTACTTCTTTACCTGCAGTCATTATTAAATCTGCAAACTCATCTACCACTAATACAATAAATGGCAAGAACTGGTGGCCCTTTTCAGGATTCAATTTTCGAGAAACGAACTTTTCGTTGTACTCTCTTATATTTCTACAACCTGCTTCTTTTAGTAAATCGTAGCGGTTATCCATTTCTATACAAAGGGCGTTAAGGGTGTGTACTACCTTTTTAGTATCTGTAATAATACTTTCTTCTTCGCCTGGTAACTTGGCTAGAAAATGTTTTTCTATGGTTTTATAAATACTAAGCTCCACTTTTTTAGGATCTACCAAAACAAATTTTAATTGAGATGGATGCTTTTTGTATAACAACGAAACGAGTATTGCATTTAGTCCTACAGATTTACCTTGCCCTGTAGCACCTGCCATAAGCAAATGTGGCATGCTAGCAAGATCTACTATAAAATGGGTATTATCTATTCGCTTACCAATAGCAATAGGCAATGAGAATTTACTTTCGCTAAACTTTACATCATCTAAAAGTGTGCGCATACTCACCATTGTTTTTCTAGTATTGGGTACTTCTATACCAATAGTACCTTTACCGGGTATCGGTGCAATGATACGAATCCCAAGTGCAGCAAGGCTTAGGGCTATATCATCTTCCAAGTTTTTAATACGAGAAATTCTTACCCCCGGGGCAGGAATAATTTCATATAATGTAACGGTTGGCCCTACTGTAGCAGAAATTTTTTGTATTTCAATATCATAATTACGCAGTGTATTTATAATTTGATTTTTATTGTTCTCCAACTCTTGCGGGTCTTGTACAATTTTTTCACTGCCATGGTTCTCTAATAATTCTACTGAAGGATATTTATAATCTCTCAAGTCTAATATTGGATCATAATTATCTAAGCCTTTTATAGCTGCAACAGATTTTGGTATAAACGTTTCTTCTAAAGGTTCATCAGGAACTGTTTTCAATTCCAACTCTAAATCTGGCGATGCTACAAAAGTTGATTTTTTAGTTGCAGGCATTACCGTTACAAAAGAATCTTCTTCATCGCTATCTGCGAGCTTTTCATCCAAGTTTGATAAAGCATTCTTCGGTGGAATAATTACTGTACTAACAATTCTTGCTCCTCGTTTCTCTGCTGCTTCTTCTTTTTCGGTGAGGGTGAGTTCATGATCATACATTGGGCTTTGATCGGGTATATTTGAAAGTGCCGCATTTCCCGTTAAAGAATTTCCCGCATTTGTAGCTTCGTTTTGTTCATCATTTTTTTGCTCATCTGGTGAAATATTTTCTTTCTCTATATTTTCTTCGGATAATGCAATCGTATCAGATTCTAAGGGGATAGCTTTTTTGCCAAGCTTTTTAAAATCGGGATTGAAACGCCAAATAATGTAGGCCAAAAATGAAACAAAAATTACTCCTATAGCACCAATCTTGCCAATTATGCTGTATAAGTAATCTCTACACATATCACCTACAGCACCTCCCCATGCAAAATCATTGCCTTGCATAATTACAGATGCGGTAATACTTAGCAAAGGCAAACCTATGATTAAATATTTCACATTTCTTGTTAATGAAAATACTTTTTGGCCAAAAAATAAGTTTATCCCTACAATAAAAAAGAAAGTACACAATAAATATGCTGCTACACCAAAACCTTTGTAAATAAAAAAATGCGAAATAATTGCACCGAAACTACCCATTAGGTTTGCCATCTTGGTATCCGTACCTAACAGTAATTTATACCCTTCATTAAATACTTTATCTTGATCATCTTCCCAAGTAAATAAATAGGACGTAAATGCTATAAAAAATAACACTGCAAGCAATAAAAAGATACTCCCAGCAATTTTATGGGTTCTTTCATCTTGTAGTAAAGAAGTTATTTCTACCGTTTCTTCTTTCTCTTGCTTCAATGCATCGGCGGCTTTTGTGTTCTTCTTAATCGTCTTTGTTTTTACTGCCATAGGAATAAAGGTAGGAAAAAACGTAGCTTTTTATAATAAAATTATATTAACAGACTGTGAGAAAAACCTTAAATTTTTAACAGATGATATTTTTGAATAAGGCCAAAAAGCAAAAAGAATAACCTGAGTTTTAAAGCAACAATCCTTCATTTAAAATAAAAGAGTAATTGGAAAGAAAATTTATTTTAAATGTATAGCTATTTACTAAAAAAAGACCTGCACACAAGCAACCAACCTACAATAAAACAAGCTCCTCCTAAAGGTGTAATAGCGCCAACCCATAAAAAACTATCTGCATGTACCGCTTTAATATAGGTAAGTAAGTACAAAGTGCCACTAAAAATGAGAATCCCTATGAAAAATAATTTGCCAGACATCAATAAATTTTTATTGGCAAAATCCTTATATAATATCCCTACAAGAATTAAAGCTACAGCATGGTACATTTGATATCGAGCACCAGTTTCAAAAATGGCTAAAGCTTCTGCCTCTACCCTGCTTTTGATGGTATGTGCTGCAAA
Organism: Ferruginibacter sp.; assembly: GCA_031377605.1. Lineage (GTDB taxonomy): Bacteria > Bacteroidota > Bacteroidia > Chitinophagales > Chitinophagaceae > Ferruginibacter. The sequence continues at coordinate 4,670 of JANMFB010000379.1, read as the reverse complement.
TGCTCCAAGCACTACTGCCAACGCTGCTAAAAAAGCACCTGCTTTTAAAAATCCTTTATGCATTCTTTAAATTTTGCAAGATGATTTGAAAACCATCTTCGTTTAAGTTTTCGCTTTGTAGGGTAATTTTACTTTGGTTGTAAAATGGCAATCTTTCTTCCAATTTTGTAAGAATAAATTCAACCAATTCCTTATCACTCAAATTTGCAATCAAAGGCCTAAGCATTTTTTGAGGTAATAAATTTGTATAAATACTACTTTTATTTGGGTTTAAAAAAACAGTTATTCCATTGTTGTTCATCCAATTCATATTATTGAAAAAGCATGGAGTTCCACCTCCACATGCAACAATTGCATTTGTAAATTGATCTGTCGTTCTTAGCACTAATGCCTCTACTTCTCTAAAAAAATACTCACCTTTAGTCGCAAAAATTTCTTGCACTGTTATATGGTTAGTATGTTCTATTAGTGTATCCAAATCATAAAAATCCAAATCGTATTTTGAAGCCCAAAGCTTACCCAAAAAAGATTTACCTGAACCCATAAAACCAACTAGAAATATTAGCATAAAATACCATTAAAAGAAAATAAAAAAGCGTTCAGAAAATAAACGCTAATGATTTACTCTAAAATTTTCACTTCCGTTCTTCTATTTTGAGCTTTCCCCGCAGCCGTTTTATTAGAGGCAATTGGCACTGTCATTCCATACCCTTTTGCCGTAAGCCTATTTGCATCAATCCCTTTAGTAATCAAATAAGCCATTACACTTTTTGCTCTTTCCATGGACAACAATTGGTTTGCTGCAGGTTTTCCTACATTATCCGTATGACCACCAATTTCTATTCTTTCATCATCTTTTCTCACAAGTAGTGCAACCAGCTCGTCAAGTACAGGAAATGATTCTGGTTTTAGAAGTGCCTTACCAGTTTCATAATTTACGTCTTCTAGTACAAATGTTTTTGCTGGTTGAAATTGAATATCAACTTTAAATGCTTTTTTATAAGAGGCATTAGCGCCGAGTGCCGGAATCTCTAAAAAATTATAACTAGTAGAATCTTTAAATCCTAAAATAAAGATTTCATATTTATCACCTGCGGGCAATCGCAAAGAAAATTTGCCATCGTCTTGACTCATGCCTTGGTATTCCTTTTGTGTTTTGCCACTGCGGAAAATCACAATTTCATTGGGTAAAATTTTATTTTTAAAATCTGCGACCGTAACATCCACTGGTGCATCTTTTGGTTGAGAAGCATTTTGATAATTAGTATTTGTTTGAGCAAAAACTGGTGGATTTAAAATTAGAACCATCATTAAAAAACTAACTAGTGTTTTCATAATCTTTTATTTATTGTTATTTGCATCATACCCCAAAAGCGTACCATAATTGAATTCTCAAAATGAACATTTATGTAATTTGAAAATTCTAATCAAAGTACAAATGATTTAAATTGCTTGTTATTAGGGTAAAGATAATTTATCTCCATAAATAAACGGAAATGTTAAAAAATAATATACTTTCTAGTTTTAATAGTAAATCGATATTGCATTTGTAAATTATTCCTTAATGTCATTTACCAAAAAAAAATAATCAATTGTGTATGTCCGTAAGATTGTTTCAGTAATAATATTTGATCTCGTTCAATATTTTAAACTGAGCAAAATAAGAAATACAAAAAGGGTAATTAAAATCTAAATATTACTTTAATAATAATCCGTCTTGTTAGAGAATACTTAGTTAGTATTTTATATGATTTTACAAAAGTGAACCAATCTACTATCATCTTTTGTAGTCCATTTACAGTTGTATAAAGAAAAGTATTTGCAAAATTTAGCGATTTATAAAATTGCTAATTTTCTACGCTAACATTTAAGTTCGCAGCTATGCCGCTATTTTAAAAATCATTTTACCTTAACACGCATAAATATCATATATAAATTAATAATATATAAAATTAGGATATTTTTATATCGTTTGAATTTGGTTACTCTTTGAAAATGACAGTATTATTTCGATAATATGTTGAATTTTCTAAATAAAGCAAAATAAAATAGATTGTATTGCAAAATATTTAACAAAAAAATATCAATTTTAAAAGAAATATGATATTTTTGTTTACGTTTTGCTAACAACGCAAACGATTGCGAAAAAATAAACAGTCACTTAAAAACGAAAAGTTGCTCTTATGAGAAAAAAATCAAAAAAATTATTGATGTCGCTTGCGATGCTGTTTTGCACAGTGTTTGCATTTGCGCAAACTAGTGTTACTGGTAAAGTAACAGACTCAAAGGATGGGTTGCCACTTTCTGGCGTTACAGTTATTGTAAAAGGAACAAAAACAAGTTCAGTAACTTCATCAGAGGGAACTTTCTCCATTAGTGTTCCTGCAAAAAGTAATACACTTGTTTTCACTTCTGCTACTTATAGCAAAAAAGAAGTTGGTATTGGAAACCAGTCTGTAATTGATGTGAAAATGGAACAAACTAGTCAACAACTAAATGAAGTTGTTGTTGTGGGTTATGGAACACAAGTACGAAAGTATATGACGGGATCTGTATCTAAAGTAGATTCAAAAGCTTTTACTAGTACACCTGCACCTAGTTTTGATGCAGCTTTACAAGGTAGAGCTCCTGGTTTACAAGTACAACAAGCTAACGGATCACTTGGTGGTGCAGTAAGAATAAGAGTACGTGGTACAAGTTCTATATCTGGAAGTGGTGAACCATTATATGTAGTAGATGGAATACCTTTTGCTAATGGAGATAACCAAGCAGGTTTTGGAAGTGGATTAGATGCAACAAAAGCAAATAACACCAACCCTCTTGCGACTATAAACCAAAACGACATCGAATCTATTGAGGTTTTAAAAGATGCAGCTTCTGCTTCTATTTATGGCGCTCGTGCTGCTAATGGTGTAATATTAATTACTACTAAAAAAGGACGCAGCGGAAGAACACAAATTAATCTTGATGTAATTACTGGCCGGTCACAAATTACAAGAAAACTTCCTTTGTTAAATGGATCAGAATGGTATCAATTATATAATGAGGCAAGGGTAAATGATGGTGGATTGCCATTAGGACCTAATCAACCTGTACCTGGAGGACCAAATTATATTTACAACCCTGCCATAAACACAGACTGGATAGATCAAACGACACAAAATGGTGCTTTGTATGAAGCCAATTTATCTGCAAGAGGTGGAAATGAAAAAACACGTTTTTTCTTTAGTGGTGTTTATAGAGAAGAAAAAGGAATTTTGGTAGGAAGTAAATTTAGAAGAGTTGGCGGAAGGGTTAATATAGACAACAAAGCTTCTGATAGATTAGACTTAGGTGTTCAATTTGGTATGTACAATACAAGAAATAATGAAGTACCCACTTCATTTAATGGTGGTATTGGAGCTGCACAATCAAACGCTCTCCCAATTTTCCCTGTGTTAAATGCTGATGGAACTTACTTTGGTACTCAGTTTAAACAAGGATTTGGTTACAACCCTGTTTCACAGTTGCAAAATACTTTTGTAAATAATACGCTTAGAACATTTGCAAATGTTTATGGAGCATTTAAATTTACGAATACTTTGTCATTTAGAACAGAAGTAGGATTGGACTTAACTAACCAACGTGAGAACACTTACACTCCCGGCTTTAATCGCTGGTACAACGGAACTCAATTAGCGGCAGCAGCAGAAAGAAATTTAGAATTGATAAACATTAATACTAACAACTATTTTAGTTTTAACAAACAAATAAATTCGTCTAATAAAATAGATGCAACTGCAGGTTTTGCAGTAAATTTATTGAAGTACCATGAAATCTCCTATCAACCACGAGATGGAGGAGTAGGTTTTGTAAATCCTTATTTTACTGAAGGAACGGCTGGTTTATCTTGGTCTCCATTAGCACCTGCAACTATAAGCAACGGCTCCCCTTTAAACGCATATCAAAATAGAAATGAGTCTGGTTTCTTATCTTATTTTGCAAGAGCAAATTACAGATTGAAAGATAAATATTTATTTGGCGTTAGTTTTAGAGCTGATGGTTCTCCAAGATTTGGGTCTAACAATAGATTCGGTTTCTTCCCTGCTGTTTCTGCAGGATGGATCGTTTCAGATGAAGGCTTTTTAAAAGAGAGCAAAACAATAAATTATTTAAAAGTTCGCACATCTTATGGTCTTACGGGTAATGCAGAAATTGGAGATTTCAGATACATTGCATTGTACAACCCTACAGGAGGTTATGCTGGTATAAATGGTTTGTCTCAAAATCAATTACCAAATCCGGATTTGACATGGGAAAAAGGAAAACAGTTTGATTTAGGAATTGACTACGGTTTATTTAAAAATAGAATTAATGGTAGCATTAGTTTTTACACTAAGAAAAGTGGGTCTTTATTGTTAAACACACCAGTACAACGTTCTACAGGTTACAATACAATAACTACAAATGTGGATGTACAAGTACGCAACAGAGGAATTGAATTAGTTATTAACTCTACAAACTGGGAAACAAAAGATTTTAAATGGACATCTTCTTTAAATATTTCTCGGAATGAGAATAAAGTATTGACAGTTGCAGGTTTTGATGACCCTGATTTCTTAGATCTAAGTGAGGGTGATACTCGTGTAATTGCTGGTTATCCTTTAGGAATAAATTATCTTCCAATATTT
>JANMFB010000373.1:0-3271 GCA_031377605.1 Ferruginibacter sp. | reverse complement strand
GAATATTGTAAACTAATTACGATTACGAACCCAATTACTTGTAATTTAATTGCATCTTTCAATTTCTTTGGAGCTGCATCTAGTCCATTAGTACAATCTTTTGTAAATACCTCAATAGGAGCTGCGCCATCTGATTCTATTCGTTGGACATTTGGTGATGGAACAAGCTCCAATGTTTATAGCCCCACACATACATACGCAAACTATGGTGTGTACAATGTTTGTTTAAGAATTATTAAAAGGAATAATTTAGGGGTGTTACAAACAAATTGCGTAAGTGAAAAATGTCGATTAGATACCATAGCTGCTCCTATTAGCTTCTGTAATATTCAAGCATATTTCTCCTATTCAGCTACCACTGCTCAACCAAATAGTATACAATTTACCAACCAAAGTACAGGAGTCCTCAATACAGATGTATTAACATGGAATTTTGGTGATGGCAGTCCTTTGGTTGTGGGAAACAATACACCTACACATATTTACACCATTTCGGGCACGTACAATGTTTGTATAAGAATTGTAAGAAATACTCCTGGTGCAGTACCTTGTGTTCGTGAGTATTGTAAACTTGTTACAATTGTGATCCCCACTGCTTGTAACCTTCAAGCAAATTTTACTTGGTACAGAGATAGTTTAGTAACCGTACCTAATAGCTACCATTTTACAAATACCACGCTTGGTTTGGGTGCAACAGATTCTGTACGTTGGAGTTTTGGTGACGGTACTTTTTCTAATGCGGTAAACCCTACTCATGCATATAACCAACCTGGTTCCTATGTTGTTTGCTTAAGAGTACAAAAAAGAAATAATAGCGGAACACTTTCAAATTGTGTGAGTGAAAAATGTTACACAATTACTTTTGCACCATTGTGTAATGTAGTGGCAAATTATACTAGAACCGTAAGTTCAACTAATTTTAGAACAATTAATTTTAATAATACAAGTGTTGTTTCTGGCGCAGGTGCTATAGCGCAATGGACTTTTGGAGATGGAACAAGTTTTACAGGATGGAATGCCACCCACACTTACGCACAAGCTGGGTCTTATTATGTTTGTCTAAGAGTACAATTGGGAACTTGTGTAAGTTACAAATGTGATACGGTAAGGGTAATTGCTCCTGTTACTCCAAATTGTAATAATATAATAATGAGTTACAGTTATGTAAGAGATTCCCTTTACCAAAATAGAATTAGATTCACAGCTGTTTCAAATGTACCAACATTGAGTCAAACATGGACAATTACAAGATTGCCTATTACTGCCACAAGTGGGAATATAATCATCAATCAAAATAATCCTACTTATGCATTTTTAGACTCTGGAAATTACCGGGTATGCTTAAGAGGTACTTTTGCAGGCGGCTGCATTAAGGAGTATTGCAGTACAATACACATAAACTATAACACACCTACAACGAGTGCTTGCAATTTGCAATTGTTTCCAAACCCTGCAAGTAGCACCGTAAATGGAACAATTACTTTAGCTCAACCATTAATGCTAAATGCTTTTGTGTACAATACATTAAATATGGTAGTAGCGCAAAAACAACAGCAGGGTGCAGTAGGCGTAAATACAGTTAGTGTAAATATTGCCACATTGCCTGCAGGATTATATCTGTACAGGTTGTATTATGGTAATCAAGTATGTACTGCTACATTTATGAAGCAATAAAAAAATTAAATACATAAAAAAGGGCGCCTTACTCCAGGGCGCCCTTTTTTAATTAATCTTAAAAATAGCGTTATATTAATACTTCCCCTTTCATCTCATTAGGAATTTCTAAATTCATCATTTTTAAAATTGTAGGTGCTACATCACCAAGTTTACCTGGCTTCACTATTCCTTTCCAATTATTATCAATAATAAAAAACGGAACAAGATTTAATGAATGCGCAGTATTTGGTGTTCCATCTTCATTTATTTCATAATCTGCGTTGCCATGGTCGGCCAGTAAAAATATTGCGTAGTCTTTTTCAAGAGCAGCAGTTACTACATCTTTTACACAATTATCAACTGCTTCTACCGCTTTTATAACTGCTTCCCATACACCTGTATGTCCTACCATATCAGCATTAGCAAAGTTTAAACAGATAAAATCCGGTTCATTAGTTTCTATTTCTTTTATTGCAGCGGTAGCTACTTCATAGGCACTCATTTCTGGTTGCAAATCGTATGTAGCTACTTTAGGCGATGAAATCATTATTCGATTTTCTTTATCAAATGGTAGTTCCCGGCCACCACTAAAAAAGAAACTTACATGCGGATATTTTTCTGTTTCGGCAATACGTAATTGTGTTTTGCCTGCAGCGGCTATTACTTGACCTAAAGTGTTTTCCAAATTATCTTTATCATACATTACAAACACATTCTTGTAACTGTGATCATAATTTGTAATTGTTGTATAGTGAAGTGGAATAGTTTTCATTCCCTTGTCTATCATATCTTCTTGTGTAAGTACTTCAGTTATTTCTCTGCATCTATCTGTTCTAAAATTGAAACAAAAAACAGCATCGCCTTCACTTATTTTTGTATCACCCGCAGCTTCATTAATAAGAGGCATAATAAATTCGTCTGTCACATTTTTTTCATAGGACGATTCTATTGAAGCTAGTAAGTCGTTCGTTTTTTCACCCATCCCATTTACCATTGCATCGTAGGCTATTTTCACTCTTTCCCAACGTTTATCCCTATCCATTCCATAATATCTACCAGTTATTGTTGCTATTTTTCCAGTAGTTTTTTCTAAATGTTCTTTCAACTCCTTTATAAAACCGTATCCACTTTTTGGGTCAGTATCTCTTCCATCTGTAAAAGCATGGATAAAAGTTCTACCATCCAATCCTTCTAACTTTAATAATTGGCAAAATAGTGCCAGATGCTCCATGGAAGAATGCACACCTCCATCCGAAACCAATCCAATTAAATGAATCTTTTTACCCGATGATATTGCACGTTCTATCAAATTTTGAAAAGCAGGTAATTTCCCAACCTCCCCGTCTTTAAATGCTTTGTCAATTCGTGTAAGCATTTGGTAAACGATTCGTCCGGCACCAATATTCATGTGTCCCACTTCACTGTTTCCCATATCTGCGTCTGAAGGCAGTCCCACTGCCGTTCCATGTGCTTTTAATGTGCGGAAAAGGTTGTTTTTTTGCAAAGAAAGAAAATCCCGGCTGTATGGTTGCAGATGAGCCGAATCTTTCGGGCGTAAGATCGCCGTGTGGCAGCTGACTGTAAGCGTTCCTTCGCAGGACCGCGATCGATGGTT
>JANMFB010000121.1:0-5250 GCA_031377605.1 Ferruginibacter sp. | reverse complement strand
GTTCTGGTTATCCTGTAACCTTGGGAGCTTTTCAAACAGGGTTTAATGGAGGAGTTTTAGAAGGGGGTTTTAGAGGTTATGATATGGGTATAATAAAATATTCGTCAAATGGAGGAAGAGTTTATGCAACTTATTTGGGTGGTAGCGGAAATGAGCAGCCACATAGTTTGATTGTGGATGCATCTGGTAATTTGATTATTGCAGGTAGGAGCAATTCAAGTAACTATCCTCAACGAACAAACATTGCTGCCAGCGGAAGCAATTATGACATTGTGGTTACAAAATTAAATAATGCAGGTAATGGGATTATAGGTTCAGTAAAAATTGGAGGTTCAGGAGATGATGGGGTGAACATTAGGCCCAAATGGGTAACACCAACTGGACCAGATAGGCTTAGACGAAATTATGGCGATGATGCTAGAAGTGAAGTTATCTTAGATGGCAGCAATAATATTATTTTAGCATCCTGCACCCAATCTACTAATTTCCCCATCTTGTTTCCTGCCCAGGCTAATTCAGGAGGAGCCCAAGATGGAGTCGTGTTAAAATTTAATTCTAATTTGTCATCTCTATTGTTTTCCACTTATTTTGGAGGATCAGCTGATGATGCTTGTTTTGTAGCGTCAATAAGTCCTACAAATGGGAATTTATACATAGGAGGTTCTACTTTGAGTAATAATTTACCTGGTAATACTCTTGGTACTATCGGCCCAAATTTTAATGGAAATATTGACGGATTTGTAACTCAATTGAATCCCAATGGAGGTACAATTATTCGTACCACCTATTTTGGCACATCCAACATAGATCTATTATATGGTTTAAAATTTGATAGACTTGGTTTTCCATATATAATGGGAACTACCCGAGGAGCATGGCCAGTAATCAATGCAGCATTTAGTAATACAAATGCTAAACAATTTATTGCTAAGCTGCAACCAGATTTATCCGCTTATGTATATTCAACTGTTTTTGGTACATCATCCAATGATCCCAATATTTCACCAATAGCGTTTCTAGTAGATAGATGCGAAAATGTATATGTATCGGGATGGGGAGGCGGCTTAAATGCTACTCAAGGATATTCTTCAAGCAACACCAATGGTTTACCATCTGTTAATCCTTTAACAGGTATTCCGGCACCCGATGGGCAAGATTTTTACTTTTTCGTTCTACGGAAAGATGCTAGTGCTGTTCTCTTTGCGTCTCATTTCGGCCAATTTGGAGGCTTAGGGGACCACGTAGATGGTGGCACTAGTCGTTTTGATGATAATGGAATTATTTATCAAGCTATTTGTGCAAATTGTGGTCGAGGTGCTGGTTTTCCTACAACTGGTGGCTCACAAAATGGAAGCATAAATTGTAATCAAGCTTCTGTAAAAATCGACATGAATTTTGCAGGTATTGGTGCAGAGGTTCAATCAGAAATTGATGGTCTTATAAATGATACATTGGGTTGTGTAGGAAACTTAGGATTGCCTGTAACCTTTAGAGATTTAAGAGCAACAGGCGCCCCCGGAGTCAGGTTTTATTGGAATTTTGATTCAAATACATTTCCAAATGCCACAGATGCAACTACTACAGTACCACAAGTAACGCATACTTTTTCTGTTACAGGTATCTATAGGGTTAGGCTAATTGCCGAAGATTTATCTACTTGTAATTTGCGTGATACTTCCTATATCAATATTAAAGTAGGTGATAATAAAGTAAGACCAGATTTTACTTTTTTAAAACGTGGAGCTTGCACAAGCACAACTTATGATTTTACAAATACCACCACAAATGGAAATAATGTTGCTTACCTGCCAAAAACATTTGTATGGGACTATGGTGATGGCTCTCCTGTAGATACTTTAAATTTTAATTCACTTGTATCTTATACTTATCCTGCGCCAGGTTCTTATTTAGTAAAACTTACTGTTATAGATGACCGTTTCTGCAATTCACCAAAAGACACAACATTTACTTTAAGAATTGCGTCCAATGTAAAAGCTAAACCAACCTCTCCTGTACTTGGATGTGCGCCATATACAGCATCATTTAATAATAATTCTGATGCAGGTGTAACCTGGCTGTGGGAGTTTTTTAATGCATCTACAAATCCAAGAACACTCATTGGATCTTCTACCGATTTTGAACCTGTTTTTACATTTTTAATGCCCGGTAATTATGAATATCGACTTACCGCTTTTGATCCAACTACTTGTAATTTAGTAGATGTTTCAGCGTATTTCGCTATTGAAGTTTTGCAAAAACCACAAGCATCAGGCAATTGGGCTCCTAATCCTCCAGAACCTAATGTGCCAGTAAGATTCTCAAATAATTCACTTTTTGCTGACACCTATTTGTGGGATTTTGGAGATGGTGAAACATCTACGCAATTTGCACCTACACATGAGTATAATGCAACAGGAACTTATAATGCAAAGGTGATTGCATATAGTAGGGCAGGTTGTTCAGATACATTTCCACTTATTGTAAATGTTATTGTAAACCCTTTGTTTGATGTTCCAAACGCATTTACTCCGGGAAGATTTGGGTTAAATGGTATAGTTAATGTTCGAGGTTTTGGTATTGGTAAAATGGATTGGAGAATTTATAATAGATGGGGACAAATGATATTTCAATCAGCAAATAAGCGAATGGGATGGGATGGAACATTTAAAGGGAAATTACAACCTATAGATATATATTCATATACTTTAGATGTAGAGCTTACTGATGGACAAAAAATACGGAAAACAGGAGATATAACTTTGCTTAGATAACACCTTACTTTAAAAAAATAAAATAACTTTAAACTATAAAACGACAAATTGAAAAAGGGGGTATACATATTATTATTGAATATAGTTTTGCTTATAACATATAAAACCTATGGCCAAGATTTGCATTTTTCGCAATTCTTCAATTCACCACTTACAACAAACCCTGCAAATACTGGCTTTATACCCGATGCAGATTACAGAGTTGGTGTAAACTACAGAAATCAATGGAGTAGCATACTTTCCAGACCTTATACTACAGCAAGTGTATCTGCAGATGCACAATTATTTAGAGATAAAATGGAAAATGGTTGGATAGGTATTGGGGGTGTTTTATTAAGCGACAAAGCGGGAAGTGGAAGCTTACGTTCAGATAAATTTTATGGCTCAGTAGCATTTCACAAATTACTGGGGAATAGCAGTTTGCTTAGTGCAGGATTTAATATCGGATACGTTTCCAAAAGAATAGATCCTACTAATTTACGATTCCCAGATCAGTTTAATGGAAAATTTTTTGATGGAACCTTACCAGCGTCTGTCCAATTTTCAAATATAAATATTGACTATATAGATGTGCAGGTAGGAATGAACTATGCATATTTTCCTCAAGAAAATGTTTACATAAATGCTGGCTATTCCATTCTACATGTGAACAAACCCAAAGAAACTTTTTTTGGCGATAATACAGCATCAGGAAAAATACCAGTAAGGCATACTGGTTTCTTAAACGCTTTGCTCAAAGTAAATCCTAGAGTAATTATTAATCCTAATGTTTATTTTACAACTCAAACAAATGCAATTGAAGTAAATGCTGGTATTAACGCAAATTACAATCTGAGTGAGTTTGGTGAAAGCCAATTAATCGGTGGAATTTATTACAGATACAATGATGCTGTTATTCCTGTTGTTGGTTTTGAAACAAAAAAAATGTCTGTAACTTTTAGTTATGATGCTACAATATCTAGCCTTAGTAAGTTTAATAACTTCAGAGGTGCTGCAGAAATCAGTATTGTAAAAAAAGGGTTTTATCCTGGTAAGGTAGACAGACAAACTTTGTGCCCAAGATTTTAAAACACTTCTAAGATGTCAAAAAATTGAAACCAGTAATTCTTTTTTTTGATGATATTCTTTTTTCCTAATTATCTTTAGCTTGTTTTTTTTATGTGAAAAGTAAGATTAACAATTCCTTTTGCGTATTTCGATAATCTTTCGTTTTATTGCATTTAAAATAACAACCCCAAAGTGCTTATTTAAAACAAACAATTAATTATGTTCGAAATTTTTTTACAAGTAGATAGTGCGGCGGCAGCAGCTGTAGCCACAGCAAAAGCAGAAACAGTTTTCGGGATGCTAAGTAAGGGTGGACCTATAATGATTCCGCTAGGTATCTTATTTGCATTGGCTATTTATGTTTTTATAGAAAGATTGATTGTAATAAATAAAGCAAACAAAGTGGATGAAAACTTTATGAGTATTATAAGAGATCAAATTACTAGTGGTAATATATCAGCAGCTCGGAGCCTTGCGAAAAATAAAAATACCCCTTTAAGTAAAATGATTGATAAAGGAATTCAACGAATAGGAAAGCCAATTGATGCCATAGAAAAGAGTATGGATAATGTAGGAAAACTCGAATTATATAAAATGGAGAAAAACCTAAACATTCTCTCAATTATTTCTCGAATTGCACCTTTATTTGGTTTCGTGGGTACAATTATTGGTCTTGTTATATTGCTTAAAGAGTTTGCAACCATAAGTAACCCTTCTATTAGTCAAATTGCAGATGCTATGTATATAAAGCTAATTACTTCTGCAAGTGGATTAATTATAGGAATGCTAGCATATCTTGGTTATAGTTTTTTAGATACCCAAATTAATAGATGCGCTAATAGAATGGAAGCTGCAAGCAGCGAGTTTATAGATATTTTGCAGGAACCAACTAAGTAGTAATAAAGTATGGAGTAGTTAGTATTGAGATTGAGCCTATTATTAATTATCCAATATTAAATTATGAAATAAGGTTAATTCATTATTATAAATTATTAAAAAATGTCTTTCCGTAAAAATAAATTTAGAGATGATCATTCTGAAGTGGATACAGGCCCCTTGAATGATATCCTATTCATATTGCTTATGTTCTTTTTAATGATATCTACTTTGGCTAATCCTAATGTGATAAAAATGAGTGTGCCTAAAGCAAAGAGTGATACCAAGCAAAAACAAAGTGTGGTTGTGAGTGTAGATAAAGAAAAAAATATTTTTGTAGGATCAAAAAAAATTATACCCGATTCATTAGAATCCGTATTAAAGAATTTTATAAATGAAAAGGATAGTATAAAGCCGGCAATAGTAATAAATGCTGATTCTAGTGCTGAGTGGGGTGAAATATTTTTTTCTTTATCTACACTCACAACCACACTTTGTTTTTGCTTGGTATCACTCTTTGCTTTAGGCACACTCATTTTTATCACATTAGGATTAG
>JANMFB010000336.1:0-18940 GCA_031377605.1 Ferruginibacter sp. | reverse complement strand
TAATAGCATGACAGTAATAGAGCGCCGCAACCCTGATTTGATAAACCCTAGCCGCAAAGCAAGAATAGCAAAAGGAAGCGGTAAAAAAATTGAAGATGTAAACGCTTTTTTAAAACAGTTCGACCAAATGAAAAGTATGATGAAAATGATGAACAAAATGCCAATGGGTAAAATGCCGGGAATGCGTTAAGATATTAGACTCAAGATTTAAGATTTGAGAAACAAGATTAGTACATTAGGTGCGTAAGTCTTGTGTTCAAAATCTTTTGTCTTGTGACTAGCGTCTTGAGTCTATTTTTAACTTACAACTCCAACAAAGCATCCACCGGATCTTTTCCAAACAACAATAAAGCAGGGTTTTCTAATAATTGTTTTACCAATACTAAGAATCCTACAGATTCTCTTCCATCTATAATTCTGTGGTCGTAGCTAAGCGCAACGTACATCATTGGGCGAATAACCACTTGCCCATTAATTGCCATGGGGCGCTCTAAAATGTTGTGCATACCTAGTATTGCACTCTGAGGTAGGTTGATTATGGGAGTGCTCATCATAGAACCAAAAATACCGCCGTTGGTAATTGTAAAAGTACCACCACTCATTTCTTCTACTGTAAGTTTGCTGTTTTTTGCTTTCGTTGCTAGGTCAACCACCGCTGCTTCTACACCTGCCATGCTGAGGCTTTCTGCATTTCGAATTATAGGAACTACGAGTCCTTTCGGTGCGCTTACTGCAATAGAAATATCACAATAATCGTGGTAAATAATTTCTTCTCCATTAATGTAAGCATTTACCGAAGGAAATTTTTGTAAAGCATAACAACATGCTTTTGTAAAGAAACTCATAAACCCAAGGTTTACACCATGTGCTTCTTTAAATTTATCTTTCGATTTTTTTCTGATGTCCATTATAGCCGTCATATCTACTTCGTTAAAAGTAGTGAGCATGGCAGTAGTATTTTTAGCTTCTACCAATCTTCTACTAATCGTTTTGCGAAGATTGCTCATTTTTTCTGGCTTATCATTTCTGCTAAACATTGTTGCAGTAGGATTTCTTCCTGGGTTGTTCAATGCTTCAAGCACATCTTGTTTTATTATTTTACCATTGTCGCCAGTTGCAGAAATTTTATTGGTGTCTATTTTTTTATCGGCAATGATTGCTGCTGCAACAGGGGTAGCTTTTACTTCAGTTTTTGGCTCATCAGCAGTAGGTGCATTTTCTTGTTTTGTTACGGAAGTAGCTTCTAATACTGGTTTTTCTTCATTAGGGGTAGAAACGGCAGGAGCTGGGGCATCTGTATCTATGGTACAAACTACATCTCCAATGGCAAGTGTGTCTCCTTCTTTTGCAATATGTTTTACGGTTCCTGCTTGCTCAGCATTTACCTCAAAACTTGCTTTTTCGCTCTCCAATTCTGCTATAACCTCGTCTCTCACTGCGTATTCGCCATCTTGTTTAAGCCATTTTACAAGTGTAACTTCACTTATACTTTCTCCTACTGAGGGTATTTTAATTTCTACTGCCATTAAAAAATAGTTTAATTTTTTGCGAATTTCGGATAAAAATACCAATGATTGAGCATATCAATGAATTATCATTGATAAACCATTTTGTTAAAAAAATAGTATATAAATCTACTATTTTGAAATTATATTAATAAAATAAGGTTTAGATTGGTTTTTTATCTATAATTGCATCATACAAGTGTTATAAGGAAAATATGAGTAAGAAGATTTTATATACATTAGAATATCCTGTGCGTAGCTCACCAACAATTTTGTTTGACTTTTTGTGCAGTGCATCTGCATTACAGGAGTGGTTTGCAGATAAAGTAAGTGACCGTGATGGGATTTATACTTTTGGCTGGAATGGTACAGAAGAAAAGGCAGAGGTGATAGAAAAAGAAGAAAATAAATCTATTAAGTTCAGATGGCTGACTAGTCCTGCAAACGAATATTTTGAGTTTAAGATTGACAAATCTGAAATCACTAACCAAACTATCTTAGTTATCTCTGACTTTGCTGAGAAAAAAGATATTAAAGACCAAAGCCAATTGTGGGAATACCAAGTTAAAGAGCTATTTCATAGAATAGGAAGTTAGGCAGTTGCCGCTTTTAAGTGAAAGTTTTATTACTTTAATAATGTCGCTTTCCATTAAAAAAGTAATTTATTCAAAATATTATAGCCTTCAGGCAAGTTAAATTGCATCATATTCCAATGATGCAATTCGTATTTTAGGGCAACCTTCATGAATTCCCGTTGCTTAATATTTTCTGTATATGGCGGTAAAATTTTATGAATGGAAATATAATTGTCTGGCTCAAAATGATGCTCCCATTCCTTTTCATTAATGCAAATATAAATACCAGTTGTAGTTTTTATATTCCTAAAAATATTTTCTTCAAATAACTTTTTATATTTACCCGATAAATGAAGTTGCACACTGATGTAATTACCCCACCAAAACATGGTGCGTACAGCAAAAATATTTTCTTTAGAAAAAAATGCAGGGTAGTCTAAAATTGTATAGGGTAAAAATTTATAGTTTTCTCCTTTCGTAATTTTTGGCTGAGCATTTGATAGTTCAGGTAAAATCAGAATAGAAGTTGCAAAAATATTTTCAATAATAGGTGTAAGACTAGTAAATAGTGCTACGGATGTTTCTACAACCCTGCGTTTCGTTAAAATAAATTCCTTGTCTGTTGCAAGTGCTAGTTCGCCATTAGAAAGTGTTACTTTTGTTTTGTTATTCATAAGTGTATAACAAAAGTAAAATTTAATTAGGAATTTTTACATGATAAAGAAATTAGACAAACTTATTTTTAAGAGCTTTATTGGGCCATTTATTGTTACATTTTTTATAGCACTTTTTGTTTTGATCATGCAATCGCTTTGGAAATATATAGATGATCTTGTAGGAAAAGGCTTGGATTTTGTAACTATAATAAAATTTGTGTGGTATGCTAGTGCTACCCTTCTTACACTTGCTATGCCCATCGCCATTCTCATTTCTTCTATTATGACTTTTGGTAACTTAGGAGAGAGTTTTGAATTGGTTGCGATTAAGTCTGCTGGAATTTCTTTGCTTCGTTTTATGAGACCATTGATGTTGTTCACTGTTTTGCTTTGTTTTATAACCTTTTTATTTGCAAATTATGTGATACCTTATTCTCAATTAAAGTTTGTAACCTTATATAGAGACATTCTTGTAAAAAAACCGTCACTTGATTTAAAGCAAGGTGCTTTTTATACAGGTATAGACAAGTATGCAATAAAAGTTGGTAAAAAAGATGCAGATGGAAAATTGATAGAAAAAGTGCTTATATACGACCAGACAAACCAATTGCAAGAGAATACTATTGTAGCACAAAAAGGTAAAATGGACGTAACACCTGATAAATATTACCTTGCTTTTAATTTAGAAAATGGAAATCGTTATCAAGAAAAAGGAATAGTAAGTGATACTGCAACAGAATATATAAGCGTAGAATTTAAAACATTTAAAAAACTATTCGATTTAAGTGCTTTTCAAAAAGCTCCTGGACAAGAGGAAGATTTTAAAAATAACACTAAAATGCTAAGCGCAAAGCAACTAAATTTTAACATAGATTCCTTAAAAAAAGTTAGGGATAGTGTTTTAGTTATTACAAAAGAAAATCTTAAAAGTACTTTGCTATACCTCAAAGACTCAAATGGCACTTGGGCTAGCACAAAAGTTGGTAGCATAAAGAGTCAAAATAATATTTTTCCCGACAGTGTAGAAGCTATTTTAAACGATAGAGCATTATCAAAGGCAAATGAACTAAAAAACACGTTGCTTTTTATGAGCAATGATTACTTTGCAAAGAAAGATGCTATTGTTCAAAATAAAGTAGAATGGCATAGAAAATTTTCGTTTTCGCTAGCATGTATGGTTTTGTTTTTTGTAGGGGCACCACTCGGTTCTATTATTCGTAAGGGTGGTTTAGGTATGCCTTTGGTTGTAGCTATTATTTTCTTTCTTATTTTTCATTTGCTTAATGTTTTTGGTGAAAAATTTGCCAAAAATGAAACACTTTCTCCTTTTTTGGGAATGTGGTTTGCAGTTTTTGTGCTTACACCCGTAGGGATATTTCTTACCTATAAGGCTATGCACGATTCTCAACTTTTTAATAAAGAATTTTATTCAAGGGTTTTTAGAAAAATAAAAACGTATCTCCCTATAAAAAAATAAAATAGCGCTTAAAGCTAGAAATTTCTTGTTGGATCTAAAAAAGTTAAAAATATATACAATGGAAAATGATAATTTGAATAGCAGAAGAAAATTTTTAGGAGATAGTATAAAAGCTACTGCAGCAATTTCTTTTATAGGAGGCACAGTTAGTTCAATATTAACTGCTTGTAGCAACACGAAAAACTTAGCTGTAAAAACTAAATTTATTACCTCATTTGTACAACAGCCCTTGCCATATGCCTATGATGCATTGGAGAATGTAATAGATACAAAAACAATGGAAATTCATTACAGTAAGCATGCTGCAGCATATTGTAAAAATTTATTGGAAGCATCAACTTCCGAAGGAGTAGATACCAATAAACCATTGGAAGACGTATTGACTAAAATTTCTAAATATTCCACAAAAATGAGGAACAATGCCGGGGGGCATTATAATCATGAAATGTTTTGGAAGTGTATGCAACCTAAATCTAAAAACAATATACCCTCAAGTAAACTGATGGCTGCAATAGAAAAAAGTTTTGGCTCTTTTGATAATTTTAAAAAACAATTTGCCGACGCTGCCAAAAGCCGTTTTGGAAGTGGCTGGGCATGGTTATATGTGGATGCAAATAATAGCCTTAAAATAGGAAGTACTGCAAACCAGGATAATCCGATGATGGATATATGCGAAATAAAAGGTTTGCCTTTACTAGGATTAGATGTGTGGGAACATGCGTATTATTTAAAGTATCAAAATAAGCGAGTGGAGTATATTGAGAATTGGTGGGACATCGTAAATTGGAATTACGTAGAATCGAGATTATAAAAATTGCCATGCTTTAAAAAGTATCAATCTGTTTCTTTAAAACCCTTACAGGCATTTCATTAATAGCAAATGATGATTAAGTCGAATACAAACTTTTAAATATAATGAATATAATTGATAACATTTATATCAAAGTGAAGTTCAATTGACTTTCGGTATAATGCCGGTAGTAGTCATTTAGGCCAATGTAATTGGACTATTACGAATACAAAGACGGTATGAAGTGTTTAATAACAATTAATTAATATGAAAAATAGGGTTGCTCTGTTAACTTCGTAATACGATAAATTTAAGAATTTCAATATATGGGGTTTTAATTATTACGGAGTCAACGGGGGTTGGCTCCGTTTTTATTACAATTAGCCTTAAAAAATTGTAGCCTGATCTTAAAATTTATAACTTCGACAACTGCCTCTTCACCAAACTATAATTAGCCCAAACGCATAGCATAAATAAAAAGGCAGCTAAACTAAGCAAATAAATATGAATATATGGTGACAATAAATCTTGTCCCATCACAAAATTTTTCTGAAACATGTATTGGAACATTTCTGTAAATACAAGTGCCAATAATATAATGACAGCATAAATTGGTATCCATTTTTTTGCAACTGTTTTACTTAGCCATAGGGGCGAATAGCCAATTGTAAGCATCAACTGCAAATTGTCTTTACTTCTACTTATCATTAATTGTAAATAAAAAGAAAACAACAATACAGATAATAATACCACTAAAATAGCTAAACCACCAAGCCCTGTGATGATGGCTTGTAGGGTAGCTTTTATTCTGCCAAATTTTGTTTTATCCTTATTTACGTGGTAGTTTTTTTGTTGTAAATAATTTTGCAAATCGGCTCCATTGGCATCAATTGTTTTTAAATAAATTCTAGAAGCTTGTTGTTGTGGACCTACACCGAAAACTTTATTGCCCCAGTCTAAAAATGTTTTGGGAACTATAACAGAATTTATTCTGTCGCTTACACCTACAATATGTCCCCTGAATTTTACAGAAGTTCCATCTGGTGCAATGCATTCTATCACAATATTTACAGCACCAATACTGCTTTCAGATAATTGAGGTAAACCTTGCGCTGGGGCAAATACATTGTACATTTCTAAAAAATCTGCAGAAAAAATTACTGGTATATCTTGCTGCCCTTGTTGCCAAGAAAAACTAGGCGGCAAAGTGTCTAAAAAATCATTTTGTATGGTTTCTAAAAACAAATCGGTGCTAAAAGGGATAATATCTCCTGCGCTTGCTTTTGCTCTAAATTGATTGGCAATAAGTGGTGCTGCATCGGTTATAAAAGATTGTTTTTTAAAATCAGCTATGTCAGCATCAGTAAAACGATTATCTTTGCCCATGTTGTCATTGGTAATCGTTTTTGTTACCGAAATAAAATCAAAGCCATTTTTCTTTGGATTTTTTTCTCTTAATAAATCATTCAAATTAATGTACATCTGAACACAACAAAATAACAACATTACACCAATCAAAAGCCCTGCATACCCAAAAAGCCTTCCAATTTTATTGCCAGTATTTAAAAATGCTGCAATCGTTTTAAAAGAAATTTTATTCGTACTCATTTTATAAGTGTAAAGTTTTTGTAGCATCAAAAAATGAAACATTATTTAAATCTGCCAAAATAATTCCTGCACCTCTTGCGGCAGCCTCTTCTTGAATAAGTTGTAAAGCAATTTTACTATTTGCTTCATCTAAATGGCTAAAAGGCTCATCCATTATGATGAAATTAAATGGCTGTTGGAGAGAACGGATAATCGCTATGCGTTGTTGTTCGCCGTAACTACATAGCCCTGCAAGCTGCGATAGTTTATTAGCTATTCCAAGTCGCTCCGCCATTTCTTTAATTTTAGATGTGGCATGATATGGAGCCAATGCCCGTTTAATCTCCAAATTTTCTAAAACATTGTGTTCTTTAAACAACCTCAAATCTTGAAAAATAATACTGATTTCATTCGTTCTTTTAAATGCCCATTCTGCAGCAGAGAATGTCCTAATATCTTTGCTGTTGTAAAATAGCGTGCCTTCAAAATCCTTACGCATGCCATACAAAAAATGTACAAGCGATGTTTTACCGCTTCCACTTGGTGCAACAATTTGTAATTTTTCTCCTTCCTTAAAAGTATGTTCGTGCTGCCAAATTTGAGAACGTTCAATTTTTCCTTTTTCTAAATATTTGGGAACAATATTTTTTAGTAATATTGGCATATTGTAAAAGTAATGAGCCGCAGCTAATAATAAAACTGCGGCTCAAAAATTTAAAAGAATTAATTATTTTATTTTTGTTGTCGGTAGGGGTGTTAGTACTTCTTCATTTTCCCAAGTAGATTTTCTATTTGCATTTTTTTTCTTCTCAATAATACTCATTTCGTTAGCATAAGTATTCATTTGTTTTAAACTATTGGTTGTTTTATCCATTAAGTTTATCTCCCAATGTTGCGTAATTGCTTCATCTTTAAAAGCGCCTCCACTAATGATTATATTATCCCACATTTTCAAGCTAAGTGCTTGCGATGCCATGTTTAAACTATCATCCGTAGGCTTTATGTTGGAAATTATATATTGCAAATTTGCATATCCACAAAAAGGGCCATCAGCTGCTTTATCCATAAAAGGATAAACACTTTTTGCTGTTCCTGCTAAGTATGTATCTGTGTAGGTTTTGTTATTGCTTATAATAAAATATTTGTCATTTGTATTGAATGTAATTTTTTCGGTTTCGGCAGACATGCTTGCTAAACCGCCACCTAGTTTTTTACCAGCGTCTATCAATTTATTAAAAGAAGTTTTTTCACCAATGCTAGTAGCAAAAAGAATATTTGGAAGCGTAGTTGCCATGCCAGTATCTTTTTTTATATCGGTAACTGCAAAAAGCACATCACCTTTGTTTGCTTTAATAAAATCATCTAAAGTGAAACCATATGCAGATAAACCCATCGTTGCTAGTCCATCTAGATTTAATATTTTCAAAAATTCTTTAATGCCTTCGGGTTTAAAATTAAATATAAATACACCCGCAAGGTTTTGAGATGGAATATTTTGAATCATCTCTTTGTTTACTGCACTACCATTATATTTTTTGTACAACTCTGTAACTTCTTTGCCTGCGTATGATTTTGCATCAATATTTATTTTACCATTATCAAAGTTTATTGTTCCCATAGTAATTGCTCCATCATAAATCTTATCTAAATTTACCATAGCAGCAGCCCCCGCAATACCTTTCATTCCGTTTGTAAACCCCTTTGCATTCAACCAAAAATGTGCATCCCCTTTTTCTGCCAACAACAAAGAAAATTTATCATTTTTTGCCATGCTTTTATCTTCGGCTAAGGCAAGTATTGCTGTATTTATTGCAGCTAAATCAATTGTTGGCTTTACTGCCACTGAAGAGTCCGGTACATAATCAATATAACTCTTGGTATTTCCCCCATCCATCGTAGCTACAAATTTTTCTTTGTTGTAAGCTATGCTTGCTTTTTCACTTGTAAAATATGTAAAACCATCTTTAATAGTTTCTTTGCCATCTTTGTTTGCCTCTGTTAACATTTTTTTAAATTTCGCTTCGTCAGTTATAGTTCCTTCTATAGTTACATGAGCGTTACTGCTATCTTTTAAATAAAAAAGAATCAAGTCCCCTTTTACATTAACGCCTGTATTTTCAGGGTTGTCCAAAATTGATTTTATAAAGGCTGAATTAGCTGTATCTGTATAAATTTCTTCATACCATGAATTTTTCTTGATCTCATCCCAAGATAATTTGCTAGTAAGAGATTCTCCGTTAATGTGCATTACAAGACCTGCATCTTGCGGAATGTATCGACCAAGGGTATTTGTCTTTTTGCTTTTACAAGCAGAAAAAAGCATGGCAAACATTATTGTTGCGGATGCTAATAGAATGAAATTCTTTTTCATGTTTTTTGTTTTTTTATTAATGCTTAAAATTTTAATTATGTAACCGTTATTTTATTTTTTATTCGTTAAATAATTTGTTAAGTCTTCAAAGCTTACTTCTTCTTGTTCGCCCTTCTTCAAATCTTTGACCATGCAAGTTTTATTTTCCATTTCTTTCGTCCCAATAATTACTGCATAAGGAATTTGCTTTTTATCTGCATATTTAAACTGTTTATCTAGCTTTACTTTTTCAGGATACAATTCGCAAGCAATATTGGCATCTCTTAAAACATTCATTATTTGTAATGCAGTAATTGCCTCGGTTTCGCCAAGGTTAAAGAAAATTGCTTTTGTTATTGTTGATATACTAACTGGAAATAGATTCAATTCTTCCATCACATCATAAATTCTATCTATCCCAAAACTTAAACCCACACCTGGTATTCCATTAACGCCAAATAATCCAGTAAGGTCATCGTATCTGCCTCCGCCGCCAATGCTTCCCATTTTTACTGTGTGTACTGCTTTTACTTCAAAAATTATTCCTGTATAATAGTTTAGTCCTCTTGCAAGTGTAAGGTCGAGGGATAAATTTGTGTTAGCAGCATTTGCTAATACGTAATTCAATTCTTCAATACCTGCTCTACCAATTTCGTTTGTGGCAAATAATTCTTGTATAGCAATTATTTTCTCAGCATTACTTCCTGTAATCAACAAATATCTTTCAATAATTCTAATGTTATTTTCACTGAGCCCCCTTGTTACCAATTCTTCTTTTACTTTTTCTAAACCAATTTTATCAAGTTTGTCTATTGCTGTGGTAATGTCCATCATCTTTTCTGCACCGCCTGCAATATCTGCAAGTGCAGCCAATATTTTTCTATTGTTTATTTTCAATTCATAATCTGCAAGGCCAAGTTTTACAAAGGAGCGATGGTATATGTTGCAAAGTTCTATTTCGTTTAAAAGTGATGTACTTCCTACTACATCGGCATCGCATTGTGTAAATTCCCTATAACGCCCACGCTGCGGCCTATCTGCACGCCATACGGGTTGCATTTGATAACGCTTGTAAGGCATTGTAAGTGTATTTGCATTCATGGCTACATAGCGAGCAAACGGAATTGTGAGATCATATTTCAAAGCACGCTCCGTAAGTTGTGCCGTGTTTTTCCCATCCACCAAAGCATCAAAACCTTCTTTTGCTTTTGTGAAATTTTTTGGGTCATTCAAACCATTATTTAATATTTTGAAAATAAGTTTATCACCTTCTTCGCCATATTTCCCCATCAATGTATCTAGGTTTTCCATTGCAGGTGTTTCCAAAGGCTCAAAACCATATAGCTCAAATACAGAACGAATCGTGTTTAAAATAAAATTTCTTTTATAAACTGTAGCCGCAGCAAAATCTCTCGTGCCCTGTGGCAAACTTGGTTTGGTCATTTTTGTTTTTTTTGTTTTGAACTACAAAGTCTTAAAGAAGACTAAGTAGCACTAAGTTTTATCTGTTTTGATTCACAAATCTGTTTACTATTTGGAGCAACTAAAAGTTTTTAGTTTGTGAATTTTTTAATACCCTGTCTTTGTGGTTTAGCAGCAGCGCATCACAAGTTTTATCTATCAACTCAAATACTTCATCATACCCATCCTCTTCTCCATACCAAGGGTCGGGTACATCTTTGTTTTTTCCTTTGTGCAATTCATTTAAAAAAAAGTCAACTTTTTCAGCATCAAACTTTTCCCCAGAAATTCTTTTAACATCATGCATTACATCTTCCGCCATCACATATATTTTATCAAATAGATCAAAATCATTTGCCACAAATTTTCTCGATACTTGTTTACTTATGTCTACCCCATTTTTCAAAGCTACTTTTTGGCTTAGCTTATGTGGAGCCTCGCCAGTATGATATCCATTTGTTCCTGCGCTATCTATTTGCCAACTTAAATTTTTCTCTTTCGCTTTTTTAACCAATATACCTTCAGCCAGTGGACTTCTGCAAATATTGCCCAAGCATACCATCAAAATTTTCATACATCAAAGATAATTACGAAAAGTACAAAAGTTAATGATTGTTTATATAGGCGGAAAGAATGATTGGTTTGCTGGTGTTTTTTAGCTAACCTTTTTGAATATTCACCATCTACATAGTAAAATTTCTGGCTAAGCGTATCAATAATAGAAAAGTAAAGAAGAAATACCGCAGCTACTTAAGAAACTAAAGCTTCCCAATCTTGACACTAGAATTGATTTAGGATTTTAATTGACTAATCCTTTTTAGCTTTCAGATAAACTCACAAAGCATAAATCTTTTATGGAATTAAATAATTTATTGCATCTATTAATCAAACGGCCGTTTTACCATTTTGCCAAATGATTTTAAACAACCCATTAACCAATATTATTGGTTTATTTATACATTTAAAAGCTACAATTATGAAAACGGAATTAATTTTAAAATCAGACGTACTTGATATCATTTTTGATAATAGAAACAAATCTTACGGTGCTTACACTCTAAGGAAATTCTACAACAATAGAATGTACAAAGCTTTGGGAGCTACTTTATTGATAGTTGTAGTCTTATGCTCTTTCACCTATATCAAAAACGATTATGTAGTGGAACCAGTTTATATAGTTCACGATGGGCCAACTTTCGTAGACTTGAAAGAGAAAGAAAAAACGCCAGAAAAACCAAAAGAAATTCCACAAAAACCAAATGAAGCAACTGTAAAATCAAGCCAACCTTCACAAGTTTTTGTAATTCCTAAGATTACAACGAGAAAAATAGATGTGCCCGAAGTAAGGGATTTGGTTGACAATATTGCTATAAGCACTTCAGATATAAAAGGAGATCCAAAAAGTATTTTTATACCAGGCGAAGTGCCATCTGGTGGAAATGACTCAGGCTTTGTACAACCTAAAAAGCCAGGAATTGACAAATTTTCTCCATTTGAAACAGCAGATGTAAACCCACAATATCCTGGCGGTATGGCAGCATTTAGAAAGTTTTTGGAAAAGAATTTAACTAATCCTCAAGATATAGAAGAAGGAGAAAAAGTAGCAGTAAAAATAAAATTTATTGTAGGATACGACGGTCAACTTAAAGGTTTTGAAATAATAGAAGATGGTGGAAAAGCGTTCAATAATGAAGTAATAAGGGTATTAAAGAAAATGCCTACTTGGATTCCAGGTAAAATGAAAGGCGAGAGTGTTTCTGTTTACTACACCATACCTGTAATGTTTCTTTCACGTAACGAGAATTAAAAATAGAAGTAAGATGGTCAACCTTTATGTAAAAGTTAATATCCGTTTGAGATATATCATTTTTAATTGATAAAAGATTAGTCCACAATAATCATTAATTTGCTGTCACAAATATTGAATTATGGCCTATCAACCAATAAATGATGAAGATCTTTCCCGAAGTGAGAAAGGGATGGTAAGAATGAGAAGTATTACAAATTATGTGATGGGTGTTACACTTATAGTTGCTGGTTTTATATTTTTATTTCCTCCAGCGGTTATTGCTCCACGAATTGCATTGTACGAGGAAACTACTATCAAACTTTTTGCTGGTCTGTGCTTTATATATGGTGCTTTTAGAATTTATAGAGGCTACAAGAAAAATTATTTTAGAGGAAGTTAATTTATGAATAAGAAAAATATTTTTAAAGTACTCCTATTTTTATGTTTAGTTAACATTTCAGCTTGCGCAGATAAAGAAGATGAAAAAGTAGCCACTGATAGGCCTAATAAAGGAACGATAGATATAAGTGTGGATGAGTCTTTTGCACCAGTGATTGATGAGCAGATAGCAATATATGAAGCATCTTTCCCAGATACCAAAATAATTGTGCATTACAAAACTGAAGCAGATTGCCTTAAAGATTTTTTTAACGATTCTCTTAATAGAATGGTAATTGTTACTCGGGGGCTTACAAGTAAAGAAGAAAGATTTATGATGCAAAAAATTGGTTACAACCCTGGCTGGAACCAAATAGCAACAGATGCCATTGCAGTTATTGTAAATAAAACTAGTCAAGATACAGTCTTCTCTCTGGAGCGTTTACAACAACAACTCACTGGTAAAATAAAAAGAGAGCAAACCATTGTGTTTGATGGATTAAATAAAACAAGTACAGTTCGTTTTATAGAAGATTCGATCCTTAAAGGAAAATCCTTTGATACTTCTGTAGTAAGGGCAGTAAAAAATAGCGATTTAGTTATTGATTATGTAGCAACGCATCCAAACGCCATTGGTTTTGTAGGTATTAATCGGATTGGTAATCCTGAAGATGCTGCGCAATTAGCTTTGCTAAAAAAAGTAAAATTAGGACTCGTTCAATGTGATTTGTGTGAAGGCAGGCCTTTTATTTTGCCGAGCCAACAAACAATTATCAACAGACGCTATCCATTGGTACGGGGTTTGTATTATTTAATAAAAGAAAATTATACAGGATTAGGCAATGGTTTTGTATCGTTTTTAAAATACGAAAGAGGACAACTAGTTTTTAGAAGGGCGTATTTAGGACCAATTATGGATTTTAATGTACGTAATGTTAATTTAAACGATAAACTTCCAAAAGATTAGAAATGTTTGACTTTTATTGCAACTATTTCTTTAAAATTGTATTCTAAATTTAATTCTAGAAAATGACAAAAATGAAAACACTTGTTCTGGCTTTGATTGTAACGCTTTTTGTAGGGACATCATTTGCACAATCAGTAGAAGATGGAAAAAAGTTTCTTTATTATGAGAGATTTAAAAGTGCTAAAGAAGTTTTTCAAAAACTATCCAATGCCAATCCAACAGACGAAGTTTCTGCATACTATTTAGGTCAAGCGATGATAGGGCTAGAAGATATTGCAGGAGCTAAAACTTTATATCAGCAAAAATTATCTGCCACACCCAACAGCCCATTGTTGCTTGCTGGTATGGGTCATATTGGTTTGCTAGAAGGTAATACTGCAGATGCAAGAAGCAGGTTTGAAACGGCCATTAATCTAAGTGGTTCTAAAAGGTTAGATGTGTTAAATGCAGTTGGTTCTGCTAATAGTAATCCTGATAATAAAAATGGAGATGCTGCTTATGCTATAGATAAATTAAATTTTGCTACTACTTTAAAGGGTTTTAAAGATCCTGAAGTATTGACAAATCTTGGGGATGCGTATAGAAAAAACAATGACGGTTCTAATGCCGCAAGGTCTTATCAGGCTGCGTCTTTACTTAATCCCAATTATGCAAGAGCTACTTATCGTAGTGGTCGTTTGTATCAATCTCAGGGTATATCTCAAGAACCTTTGTTTTTAAGGTTGTACGATGAAACGATTGCCAAAGACCCGAATTATGCACCTGTTTTCAATACACTTTCAAATTATTTTTATACCACAGATGTAACCAAAAGTGCTATGTACTTAGAAAAATGGTTATCTGTATCAGATGATGATCCAATGGCTTGTTATCAAAGGGCAAGTATGAAATTTGCTCAAGGATTAAACAGTGAAGTAATAGCTAAATGTAATGAGTGTATAGCTTCAGCAAATCCATTACCCAATTTGTATGGATTAAGAGCTTTTGCATACCTTAAGTTGAATGATTCTATAAATGCAAAATCTAGTTTTGAAGAATATTTTAAGAAACAATTACTAGGCAAAGTTGGGGCTGGCGATTATTCGTCTTATGCATTTACATTATTAAAATTTCCAGGAAACGAAGCGCTAGCAGCAGAAAATATTAATAAAGCAATTGCAGTAGATTCAATAGAAGCAAATAAGGTTGCTTATTTGAAGGTAATGGCAAATGCATATAGGAAACTAAATAATTTTGATGAATCAGCCAACTGGTTTAATAAAGTTGTAAATATAAAAAGAAATTATAATAATTTGGATTTGTACAATGCTGGGTATGATTATTTCAGAGCAGGAAAATATGATTCATCGGTTGTAGTTTTTAATAAATACACAACAAAATACCCTGACGATATGTTTGGTTATTACATGACTGCAAAAGCAACATCAGGTATTGATAGTACAATGACACTTGGAACAGCAGCGGCCGCTTATAGTAAAGCAATTGAAGTTGGAGAAAAAGCAGTTGATCCAACTAAAATTAAGGACCAAATGGTAGGGGCATATACTTTTATGATGCAATATTCATTTAATATTAAAAAAGATCAAGCTGCAGCCATTGCTTTTGCTGATAAAGCCTTGGCTTTAGATCCTACAGATGCGCAAAGTATAAGTAATAAGGATTTTGTGACAAAAAATAGCCCTGCTACAAAGCCTCCTGCAAAAACAAATCCGGCTCCTAAAACAGCCACTACTGTAACCACAAAGCCTGTATCAAAACCTCCGGTAAAAAAAAACTAGTGTCTAAGAAAAAATAATATTAAATAGCCATTGCCCCAAATGCAATGGTTATTTTTTTTGGAAAAGTGCTATATTTAAATAAATCATAAGTAATATTTGTGAATGTTTAAACTGGGTTTCCTGTTTTTTAAAACTTAGCATGGTATATTGGCTTTCGTAGCTTATTTTTGTACCTCATAAAAAATTATTATGCAGTTTTTCTTTCTTAAAATAGCTGAAAACGGAACCATCAATTATTTACCTATTGTTTTGCAGTTGTTATTCGCTATCGGATTTGTGGCAACAATGATTATTGGCTCTAATGCAATTGGTCCAAAAAGAAAAACATCGGATAAGCTTGCAAATTTTGAAAGTGGAATAGAAATTCAAGGAAATGCAAGGCAGCCAATGGCCATTAAGTATTTTTTGATAGCTATTTTGTTTGTGTTGTTTGATGTGGAAGTAATATTCTTTTACCCTTACGCAGTAAATTTCAAAGAGTTTGCGCAAGATGCCTCTATGAAATGGCATACCTTTTTAGCAGTATTGCTTTTTGTAGGTTGTTTCTTAGCAGGGTTTGTGTATATTTTTAAAAAGGGAGCTTTTAAGTGGGAAGAATAACAAATTAGCTAAAGGTATAATTTGCTCATGTTCTAATGCAAAAAATGTAAATTAGGAATAAATAAAAGAAATAGAATTTAGAAGAATTAGCACATTAGCTTATCAACTAATTAGCAAATTCAAAGTTTTAAAAATTACAAACTATCAAAGAATGTCTCGTCCTGTACAATACAACAACACCGTAAAATTTGCAGGTATCCCCGAAGGATACATGGGTGAAGGTTTTATGGCAACAAATTTTGAGAAGGTCGTTGGGCTAGCTCGTAAAAATTCTATTTGGCCATTACCATTTGCTACAAGCTGCTGTGGTATAGAGTTTATGGCTACCGCTGCAAGCCATTACGATATTGCTCGTTTTGGAAGTGAGCGTATGAGTTTTTCTCCACGCCAGTGCGATTTGCTAATGGTAATGGGAACAATCTCCAAAAAAATGGGCCCCATTTTAAAACAGGTTTATTTGCAAATGGCCGAACCTCGTTGGGTAATTGCAGTAGGTGCTTGCGCAAGTAGCGGTGGTATTTTTGATACTTATTCTGTAATGCAAGGCATAGACCAAGTGATACCTGTAGATGTTTACGTGCCTGGTTGTCCACCAAGGCCCGAAGCTATATTAGATGGATTTATGAAAATTCAAGAACTGGTTCACGCAGAAGGATTAAGAAGAAGAGAAAGTGATCATTACAAAGAATTACTAAATAGTTACGGAATACAATAGAATTTCTTCTTATATTTTTTAGAAACGACAATGGCATTGACAAACGAAATAATACAACAAAAACTAACTGAAAAATTTGGTGAACAACTTAGCCATTGGGAGCAGCCTTATGGCATGCTTACTTTTGTAGCAGAAAAAGATATCAATGTGAAAATCCTGCAGTTTTTGTTTGATGATGAGGAATTAAAATTCAGATTTTTGACAGATTTACAAGCAGTCCATTATCCCGATAATAAAGGAGCAGAGCTTGCTGTAGTCTATCATTTACACAATTTGGTAGATAATGTGCGTATTCGTTTTAAAGTATTTACAGATATAGCAAAGCCTGATGTGTTTACTGCCACTGCTTTGTATGCATCTGCAAATTTTATGGAAAGAGAAACCTATGATTTTTACGGAGTAAATTTTGTAGGTCATCCAAATCTGATAAGAATATTAAATGTGGATGAAATGGATTATTTTCCTTTGAGAAAAGAGTTTCCTCTTGAAGATCAAACAAGGGTAGATAAAGATGATGATATGTTTGGGAGATAAGAAAGAATTATGAAAGATTTTTTTAAAAAATATAAAGTGCTGTTTAGATTTTTAGAAATCATTTTTTTTATTATTTGGGCGACTTTTATTTTAATTAGATTTAGTGAAAAAGGTAATGGAATGGATATGATAGGTGGAGGAACGATTGCAATACTTTCATTATTCAAAGCCTACGATTTTTACCAGTTATACAAAAAGACAAAAGAAGAAAAGCGTGCAAACGCAGTACAAATATGAGCGAACACATTCTTTTACCAGAAGGTAGTTTAGAAAAACAAACTACTACCCTCAATTTAGGGCCTACGCACCCTGCTACCCATGGGGTTTTCCAAAATATTTTGGAAATGGATGGCGAGCGTATTATGAAAGCCACCTCTACTGTTGGTTACATACACCGTGCTTTTGAAAAAATAGCAGAACGTAGAGCGCTTTACCAAATTACACCACTAACTGATAGGTTAAATTATTGCAGTAGTCCTATCAACAATATGGGTTGGCATATTACCTGCGAAAAGTTATTGGGTGTTCAAATACCAAAGCGTGTGGATTATCTCCGTATCATTATCATGGAACTTGCACGTATAAGCGATCACCTTATTTGTAATTCAATAGTTGGAGTTGACACAGGAGCATTCACAGGGTTTCTTTATGTGATGCAATACAGAGAATTGATTTATGAAATATATGAAGAAATTTGTGTCAGCAGGCTTACTACAAATATCGGCCGAATTGGAGGTTTCGAAAGAAACTTTACCGCAAAATCTTTTGAGAAATTAGAAAAGTTTATAAAAGAATATCCTGTTACATTAAAAGAGTTTGAAAACTTATTGACCCGTAATAGAATTTTTATGGATCGCACTATAGGTTGTGGTGCTATAACTGCAGAGCGTGCATTAAATTATGGTTTTACAGGTCCAAACCTCCGTGCAACTGGTGTAGATTATGATGTACGTGTACATACACCGTACAGCAGTTATGAGGAAATGAATTTTACGGTGCCTGTAGGAAGTACAGGAGATTGTTACGACCGTTTCCTTGTGCGCAACCAAGAAATGTGGCAGAGTATAGAAATCATAAAACAAGCTTACCAAAAAGTACAAAGCTTTAAAGGTGCAGATGCAGAAGTTTTTCATGCAGATGTTCCTGCATATTATTTACCCGAGAAGAAAGATGTATATACAAAAATGGAAGCATTAATCTACCATTTTAAAATCATCATGGGAGAAACTGAAATGCCTGTTGGTGAAGTTTATTCATCCGTAGAAGGTGGTAATGGTGAACTTGGGTTTTATTTAATAAGCGATGGGGGAAGAACGCCATACAGATTGCATTTCCGCAGACCATGCTTTATTTATTACCAAGCATATCCAGAACTGATACAAGGAAGTATGTTGAGTGATGCGGTGATAACAATGAGTAGTTTAAATTTGATAGCGGGAGAGTTGGATGCTTAATTAATTTCACACAACGAACACAAAGACAACCAAGAAACAAAGTTGGTCGTTGTGCCGTTGTTTTCTTAGTTTCTTTGTGTGAAATATATAAAAAATGGATATAAAGTTTTCGCAAGAACAATTAAATAAAGTAGCAGAAATTATTTCTCACTACCCAAAAGGCAAACAAAAAAGTGCTTTGCTGCCTGTATTGCATATGGCGCAAGATACTTTTGATGGTTGGTTAGATGTGCCTGTGATGGATTATGTAGCATCCTTATTAAGTATTGAGCCTATTGAAGTTTATGAAGTGGCTAGTTTTTACAGCATGTATAATTTAAAGCC
>JANMFB010000307.1:0-11092 GCA_031377605.1 Ferruginibacter sp. | reverse complement strand
ATAGATGTAGGGTTTGTAGATCCACTACCATCTAATGTTACAATATCTCCAATTTTAAGCGGAGTAACAACTTATAATCCTACAGCAAAACCCAACACTACAACTAATTATACCTTAACGGTTACAGATCCTAATGGTTGTGTTTCTAGTGATATTACAACTATAACTGTAATACCATATTGTATAAAAACAATGGATGCTTTTACACCAAATGGAGATGGTTTAAACGACAGATGGCTAGCAACTACTGCGGCGCTATGTACAAAACGAGTTTCTGTAGCTGTATATAATAGATATGGTAGCGAAGTTTATAGAAACGATAATTACAAAAACGATTGGGATGGTACTTACAAAGGCAAGCTTGTTCCTGATGGCACTTATTATTATATAAATACTTTTGAACTTGTAACAGGATTTAAGTTAACATTAAGAGCAGATGTAACCATTTTAAGATAAACCAATAAAAAATAAACACATGAAAAAAATTATAACAGCACTGTTTTTTATTGGCACAATATCAAACAGCTTTGCACAACAATTACAAAGTTCTTCTTTTTATGAAGTTCAAAGTTTAATTCATAACCCAAGTATGGTAGGAACTCAAAAAACGAATGTGGTTGGCCTTACTTACCGCACGCAATGGTCGGGCATAAGTGGCGCACCAAAAACCGCTACTGCATTTGGTTCTTTCGAATTACCAAAACTAAAAGCAGGTATTGGAGGCTTTATTTACAATGATGTTACAGGGCCTACATCTCGTACAGGCATTAATTTATCTATAGCAAAACATATTAATTTTAGTAATGGAGCCAAATTCTCTATAGGTATAGAAAACAAACTGCAACAATATGCCATTAACAGAGCAAAACTTACCACCACTTTAGGAGCTGATCCTGCTTTGGGCACTAGCGATAATAAGTTTAAATATGATGCTGGTTTTGGTGTTGCGTATGTGTCTTCAACATTTACTGTTGGTGCTTCTGTATCTCAATTGGTACAATCAAAACTAAATTTTTATGAAGGTAATCTAACCACCACAGCGCAAGCAAGATTGTATAGACACTATTATTTGCATGGCTCATATACATGGAATGTAGATGGTGTTACTACCATTACGCCTAATGCACTTGCTATTTATTTACCAAATGCACCATTCGAATTTATGGGTGGTATTAGGGTAGAACATAATGAAACATTATGGTGGGGCATTGGTTACAGAAATAAGCAAAGTGTTACTTTAAATGCAGGTGTAAACCTCAACAAAAAACTTACCGTTGGTTATGCTTACGACAGTTATTTAACACCAATAAGCAATTTTGATGGTGGTTCTGCTGGGCATGAATTTATTTTAAAATATAATTTAGCAAAATAGTTTACCCTTTTCATTTTTTCATACCCCCTGTTTTTTAGTCTTGAAGTCTACCTTTTAATTAAGGTAGACTTTTTTAATACAAACATTTTTCTTTATGTACAATAAAAAAAATTAGAATTGAAACATTCATTGAGTGTATACTAAACCAAAAAATAAATTTTATTCTACTAAATAATTAAAAGACTGACGAGAAGAAAGTAAAAAACTATCTAAAAATAAGCGGCTTTTAGAATAATCGAGGGGGCTCGAACCCCCGTCTCTCAGAATCATTCCGTTATTACGGATCTCTACTCATCCCATAATTTAGGGAGGGCTACGACACAAAAAAGCCTTTCAAAATTAATTGAAAGGCTAAGTGGGTAATCGAGGGGGCTCGAACCCCCGACCCTCAGAATCACAATCTGATGCTCTAACCAACTGAGCTACGACTACCATTTGTTGCGGGTTGCAAAAATATACAAAATCTTTTGCGGTACAAAATAGAATTAAAGAAAATCTTAAAATTTCTGAACGTTTTATGCTAAGAATGTATGTTATAGGCTTATATTCTTACTTTTTTAGCTTTAATTTGCTGTGTATAAAATTAACTAAATGAAAAATTTTGATTTTAAGAAGTTGTTGCCTCATGGCGTTGCTGTTATTGTATTTTTAATAGTGGCGCTTATATATTGTAAGCCCGCATTAGAAGGAAAAGTGTTACAACAATCTGATATTACCAACTTTAAAGGAGCCATACAAAATTCTGTAGAATATGCAAAAACGCATGACGGAAAATATCCATTGTGGACGAACGGAATTTTTAGCGGAATGCCTACATTTCAAATTGGAGGTATTAATGGAAACTATATTGGTGCTTATGTAAGTACTATTCTCACATTAGGTTTACCAAAACCAATGCAATTTTTCTTTTTGGCATGTATATGTTTCTATATTCTGTGTATTACACTTCGCTTAAATCCTTACGCAGCTATAGCAGCAGCGCTTGCCTTTGCGTACTCCACATATAACCCAGTAATAGTTTCTGTAGGGCACGATACAAAGATGCTTTCCATCGCATTTATGCCAGCTTTACTTGCAGGCATACTACTCATATACGAGAAAAAATATTTGCTTGGGGCGTTACTAACAGCGCTGTTTACCTCTACCATGATATCTCAAAACCATTTACAAATTGTTTATTATCTTTTTTTAACAATTGGCGTAATGACCATTTATTTCATAATAAAATGGATAAAAGAAGGGAATTGGAAACATCTCATTTTAGCAAGTGCTACTACAATTATTTCTGTGGGTGTGGGTGTGCTTAGTAATGCAGAATCATTAATAAGTACATTTGAATACCAAAAAGAAACCATTAGAGGCGGTTCCTCATTGCTAACAGATACAAGTAGCACAGCTAAAGCAAAAGTAAAAGACGGATTAGACAAGGACTATGCATTTAGTTATAGTATGCAAATGACAGAGCCTCTTGTAATGGTAGCAGCAAAATTATATGGAGGAAGTAGCGACAAGGCAGAAATAGATCAAGAAAAATCCAAAGGAATAGAGGCACTCAGTAGCCTACCTAAAGAATTACAGCAACAATTGCCTATGCAATTCTATTGGGGTGGCATGACTTACCCTGGCGAAGTAGGAACATCGGGACCTCCTTATGTTGGCGCTATAATTTGTATGCTTGCAATGCTATCGTTTTTCTTTGCCGATAATAAACACCGATGGTGGATTATTGCAGCTATTGCTTTAACAACAATGATGAGTTGGGGGCATTTCTTTACTGCTTTTAATGATATATTGTTTAATTATTTACCATTCTACAATAAATTTAGAGCTCCTTCAATGATATTGGTTATACCAAACTTATTATTGGTATTGTCAGCTGCTTTAATGTTGCACAAAATAATCTCTATAGAAAATAAACCACAACTTTTACCATCCCTTTATAAAGGATTAATAAGTGTTGGCGTATTATTTTTGTTTTTATTCTTTTTGTACTTTACAGCCAGCTTTATGAGTGGTGCAGATGCGGGTGTAATGCAACAAGTAAGAGATGCTAACCAACCACAATTGTTAGATTATGTGAATAGTTTTTACGATGGACTTAAAGCAGACAGGCAATCACTCATGATGGGAAGTATTCTTCGCTCATTTGGATTTATGGCCGTTGCGTTTGGGCTGATTTTCCTTTATATAAAAAATAATTTTAATCCTATCATATTAGCTGCAGGCATTGGTATTTTGGCAATGATAGATGTGTTCTCTATAAATTCAAAATACTTAAACAGCGAAAATTATTTAGAAAACGAAAATAAAGATGTAGTATTTACAACCACACCAAAAGACGAAGAAATACTAAAAGATAAAACAGACTTTAGGGTATTTAATGTAGCAGGAAGTTTTTCAGAAAACAGAACAGCCTATTTTTATAAATCGGTTGGTGGTTACCATCCTGCAAAGCTTAGAATTTATCAGGATTTAATTGAAAGGCAATTAAGCAAGCAACAGTTTAATGAACCTGTATTAAATATGCTTAATACCAAATATATTGTACAATCGAACGGAAATGGTGTGCAAGCGTATCAAAAATTGGATGGGGCACTTGGAGCATGCTGGTTAATAAAAAATATTGTATTTGTGAAAGATGCAGATGCAGAAATGAAAGCATTGGATAATTTTAATGCAAAGGATACTTGCTTCGTACTAGAAAGCTATAAAACTTCAATACCAAAAATGCCAGTATCAGATTCAACT
Source organism: Ferruginibacter sp. (assembly GCA_031377605.1). Taxonomy (GTDB): domain Bacteria; phylum Bacteroidota; class Bacteroidia; order Chitinophagales; family Chitinophagaceae; genus Ferruginibacter. The sequence continues at coordinate 6,972 of JANMFB010000307.1, read as the reverse complement.
GCAAGCATTAAATTAGTAAAGAACGACAACGATATTATTGATTATAATTTTACAGGCGCTACAAATCAATTTGCAGTATTTAGTGAAATATATTACAAAGCAGGATGGAAAGCTTTTATAGATGATAAAGAAGCACCGATTGTAAAAACAAATTATGTATTAAGAGGCTTATACGTACCTGCAGGTGCACACAAAATTCAGTTTAGGTTTGAGCCGCAAGGATATGTGTTGGGTAAAAAGATTGGAACTTTTGCATTATTAGCAATATTTGCTTTTTTAATACTATTCATAATCTCATTTTTTATAAAGAAAAAACAAGATTAATGAATGCTGAGAATAATGATGAAATAAAAATAATTGTTTCTGTAGTAATGCCTGTCTTTAATGGTGGTAAATATTTAAAAGCTGCTATTGAAAGTATTTTAGAACAAACATTTATTGATTTCGAATTTATTATAATTAATGATGGATCTTCAGACAATTCAGAAAAGATAATTAAATCATTTAGCGATAAGAGAATAAAGTATGTAGACAATATTGATAATAAGGGGTTAGTTTTCACTTTAAATAGAGGAGTAGAAATGGCAAAAGGAAAATACATTGCACGCATGGATGCTGATGATATTTCTTTGAACACTAGATTTGAAAAACAAGTTACATTTTTAGAAAAAAATTCAAATATTTCTATTATTGCAAGCACAGTTAAATTAATTAATGAAGATGATCATACTATAGGTTTTTGGAATGAAGAAAAGAATAAAATTTCTACGAAAGATATTTATAATTACTTACCCATTGATAATTGTATTGCTCATCCAAGTATTATGGTAAAATCTGAGTGTTTGAAATTGTATGGCTACAAAATAGACCAAGCATTATCTGAGGATTATGATTTATGGTTACGAATGGCTGCGGATGGAATTCAAATTTGCAAATTAAATGAGGATTTATTACTGCACCGAATAATTGCTCATTCATTTACAAGAACACGACAACGAAATAATTTTTATAAACTTTCGAAAGTCAAAAAGAAATTTTTTATCAATCAATTGAAAAACAGAAAAATTAATTTATTTATTTTCCGTACAGGCTGCTATAGTATAATTGATTTTTTCAAAGGCTTTATCAAGGAAATTAAAAAGAGAATAACTATATAATTGTTGTATTCAAAAACAATATTAAAACGTAAAATAGAAAGCATTATAATTTTTCCTTTTATTTTAATTGGGAGGTGTGTTTCTATTTTAGTGCCTTTAAAAGAAAATTATAGTATATTTTTTTTCTTTCCATTTTACCATACGGGTGGAGTAGAAAAGTATAATCTTGCTTTGGCCAAAGCTACTAAAAACAAAAAAGCAATTATTTTTTTTACAAGAAAATCAGGAGACAAGCAATTCTACAAAGCATTTGAAGAAAGTGGCCATAAAATAGTTGATTTTTCAAATTACACTGATAATAAATATATCTTTTTTTGCAACTTGATTTTTAGAGGAATAATATCAGGATATGTTAATAAACAAAATGCTATTGTTTTTAATGGACAAAGTAATTTTGCATATAAGATATCCCCATGGATAAAAAAAACGATTACGCAGTATGAATGCATTCATACTTTTAGTTCATTTAGCTACATTCGCCAACCATTTATTTCGTTCTATAAAAAAGCTTTCTCTCCATCTTACAAAACAATAGAAGATCATAAAAAATATTACATAGAGAAAAATGTTCCAATATCGCAGTCTCAAAAATTCGTGCACTTAATTACTGGAATAAATGTACCAACAACTTTCACAAATAAAGATTCAAATAAAATATTAAAAATATTGTTTGTTGGAAGGGGCTCTATGGAAAAGAGAGTACACATTATAGCAGAAGTTGCTAAAGTTATAAAAATAAAGAATAATGAGGTTCAATTTATTTTTGCTGGAGATGTTATTAATTTTATACCAGAGCCTCTACAGGAATATTGTACTATAAAGGGAAACATAACAGATGAAATTATTTTAAATGAACTATATAAAAGCTCCGATATACTTATCCTAACGTCATTATTTGAAGGATTTCCACTTGTAGTAATGGAAGCAATGGCTAATGGACTTGCAATTATTAGTGCTAATGTTGGCGACGTCCCAGTGCATGTAAAGAATAGTGTAAACGGTTTTATTGTGGATAATAATTTAACTGAAACTGAATTAATTGCATCATTTGAAAAACATGTATTATTTTTAAATGAGCATAGAGAAGTTTTAGCAAAAATTGGTGCTCAAAATTATATTTATGCTCTAGAACATTTTTCTGTAACAAAACTTTCGGATAAACTTTTGCCTTATTTAAATTTAAACAATTGAAACCGATAGGATTTATCATCATTACTTACAATAGATGCGCAGACACACTTGAGCTTTTAAAAAATATTGCTCAACTAGATGCTGCTGAAAATTTGTTGCAAGAAATTATTTTGGTAAACAATGCCTCTACCGATGATTATTCGAGTGTAAAAAATTACATTGCTGCACAAAATGAATTACCCTTTTTATATTATGATGCACCTTCTAATTTAGGCGTTGCAAAAGGTAGGAACTTTGCTTTTGCCAAAAGTACCGCACCGTATATAATTATGCTAGATGATGATGCAATTTTACAAAATAATGACTGCTTAGTAAACTTGATAAAAGAATTTGAACTTAAAAATACAGAAAGAGAAAAAGCCATCATTTCGTTTAAAGTATTGTATTATGATAATTTGGAGATGCAAAAAAATGCACTTCCACACAAAAAGTATGACGCATATAAAAACAAAGCTTTTTTTGAAACTTATTACTATGCAGGTGGTGCTCATGCAATAAAAAGAAGTGTATTTGAATCTGTTGGGCTATACCCAATTGATTTTTTTTACGGTATGGAGGAATACGATTTAAGCTACAGAATAATAGATGCAGGATTTTCAATTGTATATAGCGATAAAATTGTAATGTTGCACAAAGAATCTCCTTTTGGCCGTAAACCAAAAGAAGAAAAAGTGAGGATGATGTGGGTAAACAAAACTAAAGTAGCTTGGCGTTATTTACCAAAAATTTATTTCTATAGTACGGCTATAATGTGGAGTATTCAATTCTTAAAGGAGTCCAAATTTTCATTAAATGGATTTTTAGAAGGCTGGAAAGAAGTATTTACAATAAGAAAAAACAATAAACGAAACACAATAAGCAAAGTAAGTTTAGCATATTTAAAAAAAGTAGAAGCTCGGCTTTGGTATTAAAAAACAATTAAAAATTAACTAACAAGGTGCTAAAAAAAATATTTGAGATTAGAAATAAAATTCTTGCTGTATTATATGAAAAAAAATATCACCCGATAAGGGTAAAATTTTACAAAACACTTATATCTCCAGGTGATTTAGTATTTGATATTGGAGCAAATGTTGGAAATAGGGTAAAAGTATTTTTGGAAATTGGTGCTAAAGTAATTGCAGTTGAACCACAACCGGACTGTATAAGCATATTAAAAAACAAATTTGGAAACAGCATAATAATTGAACCAGTTTGTTTAGGGGGAAGTGTATATGAAACAGAAATGTTTATATCAAATGAAAGCACTCTATCTACTTTAAATAAAGATTTTATTGAAAAAGCAGGTAAAACCATTTTTACTAGAAACACTTGGGAAAAGAAAATAAAAGTAGATGTAGAAACTCTAGACAATCTAATAAAAAAGTATGGCAAACCGCAGTTTTGTAAAATTGATGTTGAAGGTTTCGAACAAGAAGTTTTAAAAGGATTAACTCATACAATCCCATATATCTCTTTTGAATATTGTATTCCCGAAATGTCTGATAATTTAGTCAACAGTTTGAAAGAAATTAATAGAATCTCTCCCAATGGTAAATTTAATTATTGCATAAATGAGATGATGGAATTGGCTCTTCCAAATTGGATTGATTTTAAAGAAATGATTAATCTGGTTTCTACAAATGATTTTATAAAAACCCAGTTTGGAGATATATATTTTAAAAGTTAGCCATTTAAAGATTATAATAAATTTTACCCTATTAAAAAATAATGACAAGTAATTTACACGATAAAAATGTAGCAGTAAATTTCTATGAAGAAAGGTATGTAGATGGTTATATGGAAGAATGGGATGAACTGAAGAAAGGAATGATTAGGGAGATTATTGAAAATTTTCAATTTCCGCAAAAAGGGAAAGCGCTAGATTTTGGCTGCGGCAATGGAGTATTTACAAAACTTTTAAAAGAATTACTCCCAGATTGGGAACTTTATGGTGTAGAAATAAGTAAAACAGCTTTATTAAATGCTCAAAAAAATAATGTAAACTGTTCTTTTTTTAGTTTTGAAGAGGCGGATATGCATAAAGGCGAATTTGATTTTATTTTTAGCCACCATGTATTAGAACATGTTCAAAACATAGACCAAACTTTTTCCGACATTAATAATTACTTAAAGCAAAATTCATTTCAATTACATATTTTACCTTGTGGAAACGAAGGTAGCTATGAATATAAAATTTGCACCTTAAAAAAAAATGGTATTGAGAAAGATAAGGAGAATCGATTTTTCTTTGAAGAGCCAGGACATTTAAGAAGATTAAACACAAATGAATTTAGCTTACAGGAAAATAAATTTGGCTTTGAACTAAAAAAAGAATTTTATTCAAATCAATTGGATGGTGCTATAAATTGGATTACTAAGAGTTCACCTCGTTTTGTAAAAAAACTAACAGATACAAAAGATGCCATAGATGTGAATGCAGTAAAAGATCTAAACAACTTTAGAAAAAAATTGTTACCATTAACATATCTACAATTTCCTTATACTAAATATTGTCAATTTAAATTTAAATGGAAAAAAGGAATGATCGATTGGATAATTCTTATAATACTTTTTCTTCCTGCCCAAATATCAAAAATCATTGCTAAAAAATTTGATAAAAAAGCAATTGAAGAATGGATAAATAATAAATCAAACAAAGCAGGTAGTGAAATGTTTTTATTTTACCAACGCTAAAATATTATGATAGTTGTACAATTAAGCGGTGGCCTAGCAAACCAACTTTTTCAGTATGCTGCTGCTAAATCTATGGCGCTAGACAGAAATGTAGATCTATTGCTCGATGTAAGTTTACTAGGAAGAAAAAACTTTACAGAACTTGAGACACCAAGAAATTTTGAACTTAATAATTTTCTAGGGATAAAAGACAGAATCGCAAATGAATTTGATTTGTCCATCTTTAAAAAATCACTCCAGAAAAATAAATTCGTATATAAATATCTGACTCCAATTCAAAGAAAAAATATTTACAAAGAAAAATATTTTCATTACAATAAAGATATTTGTAATTTAGGTAAGGATATTCTTTTAAGTGGAAATTGGCAGAGTGAAAAATACTTTTCAAGAAATATCCCATATTTTAAAAATTCACTCACCTTAAAACCTGAATTATATAAAAATGTTTTGGGGAAAGCCTACGAGTTAAAAAATACAAAATCAGTTTCTGTTCATATAAGGCGAGCTGATTATCTTCGTTTGAAAATAATTCTTGAATGGCATGGAGTTTTGGAGAAAACTTACTACCAAAATTGCTTCAATAAAATGAATTCAATTATCGGAAGTGATTACGAAGTCTATTATTTTTCTGACGATCCAAATTGGGTTATAGAAAACCTTTTAGATATAAAAAATGGGGAAATAATTTCCAACACAATTTCTAAAACAGCATATGAAGATTTTTATCTTATGAGCCAATGTCGGCATAATATAATAGCGAATAGTAGCTTTAGCTGGTGGGCAGCTTGGTTAAATGACAATCCCGAAAAAACGGTAATAGCGCCAAAAAAATGGTTTGATAAGGGACCCAAGGATACTCAAGATATAATTCCAAATTCTTGGCTAAAGGTGTAATTTATTTTAGCTATTAATTTCCCAGTTTTCCCAAACATATTCAACTTGGTAAGTAGTATGATGCGTTTTGCTTAAACTTTGTTGTATAAATTTCATCCTAGAATCTGCGTTTGGAATAAAATCATGAAATTGTACCTGAATGTTTTTAATTCTACATGCCCAATTTTTCTCGATAATATAATCTAACAGATCATATTCTGCACCTTCAATATTAAGTTTTAATAAATCAATATTACTTATTCCTTGCGAATCCATGAAACTACAAAACTCTTCAGCTTTTATTATTTCAGTTTGTCCATTTTCTTTAAAAAAAGAAGTAGAATCCCCTTCCAGTGAAATGGAAATTTCCTTAGTAGCGTTTGCTAGTGCTACTGGAAAAACTTTAATTTTCTTATTCAATGAAAACCTTTTTTCAATTGTATCATAAAATTTTAAGACAGGTTCAAAAACAAAAATTGAGCATTGATATTGGCTGAATATATCACTTGCAAATTGTCCTTTATAACCACCTAAATCAACTACCACACTATCTTCATTTAGCAAAGGATAGTTATATCTTAATGTCAAATCCTTATCCAGTAAATACCATTTTGCAACCCGCTTTGAATGCAAAGTTGGGATAATATGAGCTACATTTTTCTTGATTTTATTTTTTATGTGTTTTATCATTATACCATTTTTGTTAATTACTTGAATTTAGTTAAATGGATAGTACATTTAAATAAGCTATTATGCCACAACAATTTTTGTAGCAAGCAATAAAGATAACTATTTTTGCAATAAATTTATTTCAATTAGCCTGCATAATAATCCAATAATTGATTTTCAGTTAATCATTGCCAATTATAATATTTTTCATTTCCCTTTATTTATATAAACACAACAGTAAATGAATATTATCAGATTTAATAAAGCAAACTTAAATATGTTAGAAAAAAAATTACTTTACAATATTCATTTTCTTTAAAAAATAAAATTGTCTGATAAATTAAATTATTAATTTATCGGAAAAAAAATGTATCAAGCTTGTTACTAAGATGAAACCTAAATATAA